>JBLHRW010000030.1:0-22720 GCA_047626445.1 Neolewinella sp. | reverse complement strand
CCACACCGGCAAAGTCAAGAACCTCACGCCCTACGGCGTTTTCGTCGAGCTTGACGAAGGCATCGGTGGCATGATTCACATCAGCGATCTCAGCTGGACCAAGCGCTTTGGCCACCCATCTGAGTTCACTAAAGTTGGTGCTGACATCCAGGTGATGGTTCTCGAAATAGATGAAGACAACCGCAAGATGTCGCTCGGACACAAGCAACTCGAAGAGAACCCATGGGATACCTTCGAGAATGTATTCCCCGAAGGCAGCTACCACGAGGCAACCGTACTCCGCAAGGACGACCGTGGTGCCATCGTACAGATGCCATACGGCCTCGAGGCTTACGCCCCGATCAAGCTGATGCGCAAGGAAGACGGCACGATCGCTGAAGTAGACGAAACCCTGACCGTGAAAGTCATCGAGTTCGACCGCGAAAGCAAGCGCCTCACCGTGAGCCACAGCCGCTACGTCAACGACATCCGCAAGGAAGCGAAAGACCAGGTGTATAAGGAGCAAGTAGAAGAACGCGACACCACCCGCAAGGTGCTGAAGAAGACTTCCGCTAACATCGAGCGTTCCACGCTGGGTGACCTGTCCGCCTTCGAGCAGCTGCGCGAGCAACTGAGCAACAACGACGACGACAAAGACGAGAAGTAAGCTTTATTTCCCGTTGAACCTTAGGCCATCCTTTCCTTGTGAAAGGGTGGCCTTTTTGTTTTGTGCAAAACCTTAAATTGATTTAATTTGGAAACTTTGTAGCTTGGGGGATGAAGTATTTCTACTTGAGTCTATTACTATTCACTTGTGCTAGTTCAATAGTCGCTAAAAATGATTGCTGTGATTTCACTATCCACTATTTTAATTTAGCACAGGAGGCCCCGGAAGAAGAGGAATTAGCGGCGTGTTATTTGAATGCGGGGTGCGATAAACTATATTATTTTGCTGGAAAAATGATTAATGCCTGCAAAAAAGGCGACATGGAAGCAATGCACAATAATTTTGAAGATGCATTACCCATAATTGACAATCACCCTAAAG
Source organism: Neolewinella sp. (assembly GCA_047626445.1). GTDB lineage: Bacteria > Bacteroidota > Bacteroidia > Chitinophagales > Saprospiraceae > Neolewinella. The sequence continues at coordinate 21,693 of JBLHRW010000030.1, read as the reverse complement.
AGTACGAGCTAAGCCTTCGATTCGCCTATCTATACGCGAGTTATTTGGAAGAAGAAGGAGAACTCGTTATCGCAAGTGCATACTATTCATACGTGAAAAATAATGCTAAAAGCAAAACCACTTTACAATATTTAGCAAAAATAGGCCACGCAGGAGTGTATGCAAGTGAAGAAGCCACTGTTTCGTTAGTTCACGATGTTATGAAATCAATAAATTATTCGACAAGCATTACTGCAGACCAGAGGATGGCAATAATTATTAGGTCTGGTTACCTATTACCTTTTGAAGTAATTACAGATCTCTATCAAGAGAACTATCGCGCGTACGAAGGAAGTAAGTCAAAAAGCCTGAAGAATCTTTTTTTAACTCATGCTGAACATCATATTTCACAGATTCCCAGTGTATTAGGACAAAAAATTTTGAGGGAAATCAGAGAGAAAAGCAATGAATACTCCTTAAGAGAAAAAAAAACACTGTGGAATAAAATATTAGCACAACGCGCGCTGCAGAGCCATGACTATGAAGGATATCTAGAATTTTCAAAACTCGCTTTAGAGAATAAGGTTGGGCCTTTTGAGTCGGCAGCTCAATCTATCAAAAAACTAAGATTATTGGAAAGGAATTACATCCACGATGTTTTCAGATATGCTAATAGCAATCTTTATCAGACTCGACTAGGCAAAGGAATAGTGCCCGTCATCAATGCGTTTGATATTTATGAGATTGGATTTAGCTACCTGTTGAAAATTAAATTACAATCTGTCAATTCACTTGTAAGTGAAAATAAAAATAAAGTCCTCACTAAGAAATACACCCCCTTAATAGTAGGCACCTACCTCTACCAAAACACCAACGACCCCTCCTACTTGAGTCGGAGCATTTCCCTCTTAGACGGCTTTTCCAGCGGAGGAAGTCAGTATTGGACCTTGGCCCGGGAAAGAATGCGCCGCGATAAAGGCTTCGCTGCAGCCATTGAAAAAGAACAGGCATTGGCGGAAGCAATGAAGCACATTGCCCCTCAGATGACTTTGACGGAGATCCACCGCCAACAACAGGACCTGATAACCCACCGGGATAAGATACAGGAGGACTTTCCGGACTTCTTCGAGCAGCTTACTACCGGATATAAAATCGACTTGGAAGAAGTCCAAAGTGATCTTACCGTGGACACCACCGGCTTAGTCTCCTTTTACCTAAATAACGCCATTCTCTACCGCCTCTTCATCTCCCCCGACACCATCGCCATCACGCCAATGAACGAAAGCCGCAGCGAAGTCCTGGCACTAACCGAAGAACTGGCAGAGGCCATCCCCGCAGGCAAATCCGCCGAACTAACCAAGAAAGCCTCCCGCCGGCTTTACCAGTTGCTCTTCACCGGAATCGATAGCCTACTGTCCGAGCGCCTACACGTAGTCACCAACGGGAAACTGGAGGCCATCCCCTTCGCGGCGCTGCGACGGGATACCGCTTCCGGCGCTCCCCGTTACCTAGGCATTGAGTGCGCCATCAGCAGCCAATCCTCCATCCGGGAGATGCAAATGCTGGAAGCGTTAGACCTGGCCCCGAGGTATGCCCAGCCCCTCGGCATGGCACCGTCCTTCACCAATGAACTACTGCAAGCAAGTGACCTCCGGCAAGCAGGGTTCAAGCTCCCGCCATTGGTCTTCAATACCGAAGAAGTACGCGACCTCGAAGACCGCAGTGCCGGCCAATACTACTTCGACGGCACCGCCACGATAGATCACTACATAGAGGACGCCTCTGATTACGGCATCATCCACTTGGCCACCCACGCGATCAGCAGCCAGACGGATGGTCTGCGCAGCCACCTCTACCTTCTAGACGATAGCGGTGAGCCAGTGCAGCTATATGCCTCCGACATCGGTGATCAAACCCTGAATGCCAACCTCGTGGTCCTCAGTGCCTGCGAAACCGGTGGCGGTGGCCGCCACGCCACCGAAGGCAGGGTCGGGCTAACGAAGGCCTACCTAGCAGCTGGTGCCCGCAGCGTAGTTTCCTCCAACTGGGCCGTCGACGATCACGCTACCGCAGAGTTAATGGGAAGCTTCTACGAGCAGCTGGAACAAGGGCATCCTCCTCATGAGGCCTTACAGTATTCCCGCAAAACCTACCTGGAACGCCACCCCGACGCAGCGCCTTATAAATGGGCGGCCTTTGAAGCACACGGCGGGATGAAGCCAGTAACCTGGAAGCAACATGACAGTATGTGGCCATCGCTTGGCTATGGCGCGGCAGTAGCCTTCTTATCGGTCATTTTGGGAAGCTATTTTAGTCGCCGAAGGATAAATAAATAAGTGCTCAATAATTTTAAACTTTGTGGCAAAATGGACGTGACTCTATCCCGGTTTGCCGTCAAATCTATGAGGCGGTCATTAACTTGCATTATCTATCGTCAAACTAGTCAACAACAAATTCTGATTTCATGAAGAATCTATTCTCTTTTATCCTTTTACTAGTGCTTTCTATCGGTAGCCTTCAAGCACAGACGCTGAAGGAGCTCAAAGCACAAAAGTCTGACCTCGTTGCCAAGCAAAACGAGAAAAAGGCTGAAGTTGACGCTTTTAACGGAGACATCAATTCCCTATCGAAGCAAATTGAATTACTCTCCCGTTGGCAAGTCGGCTTGAGCGGATTAGTGGGTTTGAATTTGAGCAACTCTTCCAACTGGCAGGCTAATGCCAATCGTAACAGCTCCTCTTCTAGCCTGAACCTGGGCGTTAATGCCTTTGCCAACAACATCAGTAAAAGAACTTTCTGGCGCAACTCCCTGACGACCAACATCAACTGGCAAGGCCTCGACAACGACACCAAGGACGATGTAGATGGTGGTGGCTTCCTGGAGAACCGCAACGGTGACGTACTGATCGTCTCCTCGCTTTTCGGGCTTCGTTTCAGCAAAGATTTGGCCGCTACGGTTTTACTCGATCTGAACACCTCAGTTTTCAACTTCCTCCAACCCGGTACCGTCGACTTTGGTATTGGTGCCACTTGGACACCGTCAGCAATTCCTAATCTCGTGATCGTTGCGCATCCAACCACTTACAACTTTGCCTTCTCTGGTTTTGATGGTGTAGATAGCGAGTCGGTACTTGGTGCCAAAGTAAAGACTACTTACAACCTTCAGCTACCTGGTGGCGTGGCGTGGTCCTCTAACCTTGGCGTTTTTATGCCTTACAGCAATGAAAAGACGACCGTCAGCTACTTCGACGAAGACAGCGTAGCACAGACCAGCGAAGAAAGCCTTTTTGCGTACACCTGGATTAACTCCTTCAACATTGCCGACCTGTGGAAGGGCGTCGGTGTTGGCTTCACGGTGGGCATCCGCCAGGCAGGTTTTGAGTACCCTCCCGGACTACAGTCTTACACTGCGTTGGGCCTGACTTACGGTTTCTAAGCAGAGCTTACGGAAGCATCAGGTGGCGCGGCCGCCGGTGCAAAGTGCGTTATTAAAAAGCATGGTTGGCGATGCGGACATATCGTCTGCATCGCCTTCTTTGTTGTGGACTAAAGCCGACCACTACGCGTAGTAATGGACTTTAGTCCATGCTCTAACAATTGTGGACTAAAGTCTACTACTACGCGGAAGCCTCCCCTCAATTTTCAGCCGTACCTTGGCGCAAATCTCCCCGCATGACGGCTTTACGTGCCAATGGTAAGCTCCTCCTTACCGCTGAATACTTTGTTCTCGACGGCGTACCTGCCCTGGCGGTACCGACCAAAGCGGGACAACTATTGACGGTCTCGCCAGCGAAGCCTGGCGCGGAGCATGACTTGTGCTGGCGGGCCAATGACGTAGACGGTGAATGTTGGTTCAGCCAGGCATTCGATCGGCAGGAGTGGGCGCAGCCACAGGAACAAGGGGAGGACACGAGCGCAAGGATTCGGCAATTACTCCAGGTCGCAGAAACCTTACGACCGGGTTGTACCGACAAGATTACGGGCCTTGAAGTAACTACCCGGCTAGAATTCGACCGAAAATGGGGATTGGGCAGTAGTTCTACCTTAATCGCCACGGTTGCCAATTGGCTGGAGGTAAACCCCTACGCGCTGCTTGAGGCCACCTTCGGTGGCAGTGGCTACGACCTCGCCTGTGCCGTGGCCAACGGGCCAATTTTATACGAACGCAACGGAACGGCTCCTGTAGTAACTAACCTGAACTGGCAACCCACCTGGTTGCAACAGACCTGGTTCGTTTACCGTAACCAAAAGCAAAATAGCCGGGAAGGTATCCTGGCGTACCGGAAGCAAACAGTCAGCCTCTCGGTAAAGGAAGAAATCGGAAGCATCACCGCTGCGCTGTTATCCCCTACCCTGCACCTGCGCGCCGCCGCCCAACTACTCCACCGCCACGAGGCCATCGTAGCCCAAACGCTGGGCTTGCCGCCCGTTCAGGAAGAACTGTTTGCCGATTTCTCCGGACAGCTAAAAAGCCTGGGTGCCTGGGGCGGGGATTTCATCTGGGCCCTGAGTGAAGAAAGCCCGGAAAAAGTGCGCCGGTATTTCAACGAGCGGGGGTATGAGACGGTTATTAAGTATGACGATATGGTGCTTTGAGCCATTTAGGAACGTCAATTCAATAACTGTCCGATTTGTAGCTTGCCCTCGCGGCACTGCCCTTCACCACCACGATGACGACGCTTCAATCAGGACAGTTATTAAATTGATGTTCCTTAGCAGTCCCTCAAAGTGCACTAAGGGACGCCTTACAAACAACTTAGTGGCACGTCTACCATTATACTACCAAATGACTTACTGGTACTTCTACCACTAACCTCTACTTACCTATGCCAAAATGGAAACCCGCCATTATCCGCCGCATCGAACAACGGACCCCCACCGTCCGCAGTTTCTGGCTTGAACTCCCCGACCGGGAGCGCCTCGACTTCCTTCCCGGTCAGTTCCTTACGCTCGACCTGCCCATCGGTGAAACCCGCCGCGACGGCTGGCGCAGCTATTCCATCGCCGCCGCGCCCGACGGCTCTAACCAGACGGAGCTCTGCATCGTAAAACTACCCGGTGGTAAGGGTACCGGCTACCTCTTCGAAGGTGCCGAAATAGGATCAGAAGTGCTGACTAAGGAGCCCGCAGGCGTTTTCACCCTTCCCGCCGCTCCCATCACGCACGATGTAGTCATGATCTGCACCGGTACTGGCGTTGCCCCCTTCCGCGCCATGCTGCAGGAGCGACTCGCCACAGAAACCGCCAATTTTCACCTCATCTTCGGCTGTCGTACAACAGCAGACATCCTCTATCTCCATGAGTTTGCCGCAATGGCCCGCGAGCATGCCAACTTCACCTACTCCGTTACCCTCAGCCGGGAAGACAACGTCACTTTTACCGGCGTCGAGACCTCCCACGGCTACGTTCACCCCGTCTATGAAAATGCCTACGGCACCATTCGCGACGACGTGAAATTCTACCTCTGCGGTTGGGCCGTGATGGTGGATGAGGCCAAGGAACGGTTGCTAAACCTTGGGTATCCGGCGGGGCAGATTATGGAGGAATTGTATGGGTAGGGCAGACGGTCGTAGACTAAGGGACGCGAAATAAATAAACCATGCTTCTTGACCGCCTTATTTCTTGTGCTCCACAGCAAGCTGCGGAAGTAGGTTCTCCGAGTGAAATCCCTTTAAATGAGGAGGATTTCATCGCTCTGTCTGATAGTATCACATTTCAGACGCTATATGAAGTAACTGGACTTACTCCGTTACCGGACACCATTATCTTGCACGGAGATACATTATTAACCATCATTCAAGTATTGGTACACCAACCATTCAATGCCCCATTTACGTTTACCCGAATTAGTGGGAACAATTATGACGACAAGGTAAATCTTGATCGTTTTTTAGTTGAGCACGATAGCGATTGTTCTTACCCTTTGGTAGGCTATAAAGATAGAAGGCCTTTCGAACCGTGCTGTTATTTAATACTCGAAAAGTATTCTAAAACGATTCCTTCGAAAGAATGGAAAAAGTTAGTCCAACTCATTTGGGATAATGACCTAACGGAGATCGCCTACCTTCCCAGACGTGGCAGCCTAATGGATGGTGATTATTTAACCTTCAAATATCTGGAAGCAGATGCTTTTGAGTATCTAGATTTTGACATCAGCCGTGGAGCGCCGGGAGAAAAATCTTCGCTGCAGGAAGTTGTTAATTTCCTAAATGGGCTATAGTCACAGCCAGGGTAATCGCAAGGTTAAGGTGGAGGAATTAGTTTCGCTGCTGCGACGGTGCATTCCGATCTGCAATGCCCGGCGAACACTCGGATTGCAAATCCTCGACCTTTACGTTACTGCGAGCTTGTGATTGCCCTGTAGTCACAGCCCCACGATCGAAGCGAGCCCCCCCTTGCGGCAGCACTACTAGACTACTTTACTAATTCTTCCCCTCGCATAACCTCCACAACCCCCTCCATCTTAACCGCCAACCCTTCCAGCACATTCTGGGCCTGAGCAAGGGACTTTACATTATCCTTACTCAACGATAAACGGCGCGGCGTATGCTTCATCTTCAGGCCGCGCAGCAGGCCTTCTTTGGCGATGATACCAGAGAGCGCCTTAAAGGCGTCGGAGTCATAGTACATCGACTGGGCATTTTCGATAAAGAAGAGGATTAAACGCTTGTTCTTCAGCACCAGCCGATCAAAACCCAACCGCCGGCACAGCCAGCGCAGACGCAGACCATCGAAGAGCTCTTCGACCTCCTGCGGGATTTTTCCAAAGCGGTCCACCAAGGAAGCAGAGAAAACCTCCAGGCCTTTTTCGTCAGGGATGCTATCAAGGGTTTGGTACAGGCGAAGCCGTTCGGCAGTCGACTCGACGTAGATGGTCGGGATCAATATTTCGGTGTCCGTCTCGATATTGACCTCCCGGATAAAGTCGCTCACCTCCGTCAGCTGCTCAGCGAAGACATCCTTAAACTCTCCCTGCTTCAGTTCGCGCACAGCTTCTTCGAGGATCCGCTGGTAAGTTTCGTAACCGATGTCGGCGATGAAGCCAGACTGCTCCCCACCCAGTAAATTCCCTGCCCCCCGGATGTCGAGGTCCTTCATCGCAATATTAAAGCCGGAGCCCAGGTCGCTGTACTCCTCCAAGGTCTGCAGGCGCTTCCGCGCCTCCGGGGTCAGCACGCTCAGGGGCGGCGCGATCAGGTAACAATATGCCTTCTTGTTCGACCGCCCTACCCTGCCCCGCAACTGGTGCAGGTCGGATAGTCCGAACTGGTGGGAATTATTGATGATGATGGTATTGGCGTTGGAGATATCCAGCCCTGTTTCGATGATGTTGGTACATACCAGCACGTCGAATTTGCGGTCGATAAATTCAATCAGCGTCTGTTCCAGCAGCTTAGGATCCATTTGCCCGTGGGCTTTGGCAAACTGAACGTCGGGGCATAGCCGGCGCAGCAATACCAGCATATCGTCGAGGCTCTTTACCCGGTTGTGTACGAAGAAGCCCTGACCACCCCGGTACACCTCGTTCTCGATCGATTCCTTGATGATTTCCTCGTTAAACTGCCGCACTTCGGTATGGATCGGCTGCCGGTTGGGCGGTGCCGTGCGCAGCACGCTCATGTCCCGGGCGTTCATCAGACTGAACTGCATGGTCCGTGGAATTGGGGTAGCCGTCAGCGTCAAGGTATCGACGTTGACCTGGATGGCCCGCAGTTTTTCCTTTGCTTTTACACCAAATTTTTGCTCCTCGTCGATCACCAGCAGGCCGAGGTCCTTGAATTTCACCTTATTACCCAGGATGGCGTGGGTTCCGATCAACAGGTCAATCTCCCCCGATTCCAGCCTTTTGTAAATGGCTGTTTTCTCCTTGGCCGACCGGAAGCGATTGACGTAGTCGACCGTTATCCCGAAGGGGTCCAGCCGTTCCTTAAAAACACGAAAGTGTTGCAGGGCCAGGATCGTGGTGGGAACGAGGACCGCCACCTGTTTGCCGTCTTCGGCGGCCTTGAAGGCCGCCCGCAGGGCGATCTCCGTTTTACCGAAGCCTACGTCGCCACAGATCAATCGGTCCATCGGGTTGGACTTCATCATGTCCTGCTTCACGGCGTTGGTAGCGGAGAGTTGGTCGGGGGTGTCTTCATAGATGAAGCTGGCCTCCAGCTCGTTCTGCAGGTGACCATCGGGCGGGAAGGCGTGGCCGGGCGTGGCCTTGCGCTTGGCGTAAAGCTTGATCAGCTCCCCGGCCATGTCCTTCATCTTTTTCTTCGTCCGGGTCTTCATGTTCTTCCATGAGTCGCCGCCGATTTTATCTAGCCGGGGGAGGCTACCGTCCTTACCGCTGTACTTACTCAGCTTATGCAGGCTATTGATGCCCACGTAGAGGATGTCATTATTTTTGTAGACCAGCCGGACACTTTCCTGGATCCGTCCGCCGATGTCCAGTTTCTCCAGGCCGGAGAAGCGGCCGACGCCGTGGTCGAGGTGGACCACCAGGTCGCCCGTTGTCAGGTCGCGGAGCATCCGCAGATTGAGGGCCTTGTCTTTGGTGAACCCCTTGCGGAGGCGGTACCGGTGGTACCGCTCAAAGATCTGATGATCGGTATAGCAGGCGAGCTGCATATCGGGATCGATGAAACCAGCGTGGATGGCTACGGGGATCGGCTCCCAGCGTACGCCGGCGTTCAGGTCTTGAAAGATGGAGTAAAAACGCTCGATCTGCTTGGCGTTGTCGGTAAAAATCAAGTTGCTGATGCCGCCGGAGGTGTTCTCCAGCAGGTTCCTGATCAGGAGGTCGAAGTTCTTATTGAAGCTGGGTTGTGGCTTCGCCCGGCAGTCGATCGTATGGTCGATCGGGATAGATTGCTTGTAGTTGGTGAAAAAGACGAGGGGCTTCTCGCTGACGTCCTCCAGGACTTCACCGGGGCGGATAAAGGCCCGGTCGCGGAAGATGGCCGCGAGTTCCTTGTCCTCGATCAGCGTCAGGTTCTGGCCAAACTCGCCGGCGCGTTTAAAACACTCGTTAAGCTTGTCCATCAGCATCTGAAAATCCTTCATCCAGATGGTCGTATTCTCGGGCAGCACCTCGAAAATACTCGTCTTCTGCTCCCGCTCGAACTTAGTGTTGATGTTGGGGATGATGCTGACGTACTCTACGTTTTCCACGGAAAGTTGCTGCAGGGGGTCGAAAGTGCGGATGCTCTCAATCTCTTCATCGAAGAGCTCCACCCGGTAGGGATATTCGTTGCCGTAGCTGAAGATGTCGATGATGCCGCCCCGGATGCTAAACTGCCCGGGCTCGTAGACGAATTCCTGGCGTTTGAACCCGTACTCGACCAATACCGTGATAATGGTATCGACGTCCAGGTCCTCCCCCTTGGTCAGTTCGATCCGGCTTTTGATCAGTTCTTGTGGTGCCACCACTTGTTCGAAGAGGGCTTCGGGGTAGGTTACCACGATTTCTCCTTTCGACTTGGAGTGGGTCAGGTAATTGATCGTTTCGGTGCGGAGCAGCACGTTCGTCGGGTCCAGCACCTCAAAATAGAGCGGGCGGCGGAAGCTGTCGGGCAGCAGGCGAACCTGTTTTTTGGGCAGCAGTGCCGCGATCGAATTCTGGATGTAGGCGGCCTCCTCTTTATCGGTCGCCACCACGAGAAAATGCCCACCGGCGTGGCGGTAGGTGGCAGCGACGAGGAAGCTTTCGAGGCTTCCGGCCAGGCCTTTGATTTGCAGGCGGGGGGCACCGGCCTCGGCGCAGATGCGGGCGATTTCGGCAATGCGAGGGCTGTCGGCGTAGCGCTGGAGGAGTTGTTCGACTGAGTTGGGGAGAGACATCGGGTAAGTAACCTTTGGAAGGGGTCTTCGGTTCCGTTGCGGCGCGCTTTTTTTGGGCGGGGACGCAGGTGCAGGGTTAGGGATGTGGAACAGAGAACCATATCGCCGGCTTCGGGCCTGAACGTTGGCTAAGGCTGTTATATTCCTATCGGGAACACGAGGTAAAAACGTTTGCCAGTACGGGCGACCGCAAGGTATCGCCCCTACAGGCAGTGGGTGGGAAAGCCGTGTTCGCTGGCGCGAACACGTTTTCACCTCAAGTGACCGACAGTAGTATAGTGGACGCCTCCAGCAATTTCCGGTAAAAGGGCGGTCATTTCAATATCTCGGAGCGACTTCCTTTTACTGATTCGCGGAGACGCTGTCCCCGCCCCCCAGGGGCTAACGCATACTCACCGGAGTTGCTTTGGGTAGCCCTAGTGGTCGGGTTCATAAATATTCATCCATTTAACTTGCCATCGCGGCGCTGTACTTCCCAACTGAAAACCTCACGTAGCTATGGCTATGATCGGCTTTCAGTTAGTCGTCCAGCACCACGCTGCCTGCGTTAAATGTTCGAAGACTTAAGAACTCGACCACTAGGGATAGGCTAAAAATCATTGGTTCTTGCTATAAATCTCTTTCGAAGGATCATCCCTGTCCGGGGGAAGGACCGCGGGCAGGGCTAAGGGACGCCGTATAAATAACTTACTGGTTTTTGACCTGACGCTTTTGTTCTCGCCGTTCTTGAAAAATTCTTTGCTTAGCCGTAGCTACGGAAATAATTTTTAAGAGCGGTGAGGGCAAAATAAGGCGGTCAAGAAGCATGGTTTATTTATTTCGCGTCCCTAAGGCATACTACTTCGGGGAATGGCTTCGACAGGCTCAACCATATGGGCCCAATTCAGCTGATTACGAGACGGCTGCCCCGTTAGTCAACGGCAAGAAGACACGCCGCTCTCCGAGCGTGTGTGCTGGTAATCTCAACGCGCGGCCGGAGGCCGCCGCTATAGCTCCCGCTCGGAGAGCGGTTCGTCCATAAAACTAATTTCCCTCCAGACTGTGAAACTTTCCACCTAGCAAGTACCTTTGTTACTACTGACCGGGCCTATAGCTCAGCGGTTAGAGCGCCGGACTCATAATCCGTCGGCCCCAGGTTCAAATCCTGGTGGGCCCACACGTAAATGCATTGCGTCCTTTTTTTGGCGCTCCGCCTTTAGTTAATAACAGAAAGCCCGCCTGATCTCTCGATCGGACGGGCTTTCACTATTATGGGATTATCAGGTAGCTTTTTCGGTCTTTGGCTAAGGGCTGCTTGGGTTTAGAACCCCATGTCCATCACCTTAACGCCAGTAAGGTCGAGCATGGACTTATCCATTTTGTCTTCACCGATTTTGATGTCTTTGAAATTCATCCGGAAGGTCTTGTCACCATCGGTAGTGGTTGATTCAATGGGGAAGCCTTTGTAGCCGCCAGCCAGCGAAGCGGGGTTAGGACCACCTCCACGGGAAGCCCCGGCCATGCCGGCAAAACTCTTGTAAATTTCCTGAGCGTCGAAATTCAGGTCCTGGGTTACCCACGAGACCGTAGTGGTACCTTCTTTGGTATCTTTTACAATGAATTTCTCACAGTCGTATCCGTCCACCCTCTTGCGCTCACCGGTGGCTTCGAAGGTGAAACGGCCACCTTCAATTTCCGCATTGGTCTTATCGAGTATCTTGCCCATCCCGGGCATCCGCATACGGAAGGCAGAGGTTTCGCCTTTTTTGGTGGTCGTTACCAAGGTCGTCTTACCATCCCCGGTATTCAGGATCATCCGGGTGCTGGCGTCGGTTGCCTTAGCGGAGAACATATGCATGCCGAATTGATCGGAGACGACGGCCATTTTGATTGTGGACTTATTCTCTTTGCCGTTCTTCTTCACTTCCGTCACATCCATCGTGAGGCTGAAGGAAACCGGGTTGGTATAGGGGACCCAAGGATCGGAGCTACCCACCATCATATTTCCGTAATCCCCGGTCTCGTCAGCCTCGGCGGCTCCGCCGCCGGCGGACGGGGAAGAGGCTGTAGGGCTAGGTTTACTTTTAGCTGTGGGAGCTGGAGTATTGGGGTCAGCAGCCCCAGTGTCCTTATTCTGTTTCTTCTTGAACAGGTTACCTACTGCACTAAAGGCATCATCGACGGCTTGATCCACCTTCTGGTCGACGCGGGAATTGGCCTTGCTTTCTGCGCGGTTTTTTGCGCGGTTTTCGGCACGTTCTGCGGTAGTCTGAGCGAACATGCCCAGGCTAAGAAAAAGAGCTATTAGGGTTAGAGAAGAGCGGAATTTCATAATGTCGAGTACTTTTTGAGTTCCTTATCGGATAATGAGGAGCAGTTGGTTCACTTCTCTATATCCCAAAGACAGCCAACGTTACATCTATTTAAGAAAATCTGAACCTATTTCTTTTCTCGTACGTCTAAAGGTCAGGTAGCTGTACTGCAACCTCTCATGACTATAAATAAGTAACGCTCAGAAAAATGGAATTCCGTGAAAATATTGGACGTCTTAGTTTAATCGCTTTTTTAATGCTTCTTTATATCAGTCTCTTTTTACTGCCCCAATTAGGTACGTTGATTTAGCACTAAGTTAGTAGCCAACAGCGGTGCAGGTTACGCTTCCGATGGTCCGGTGGCAGGGTTTGCTTCGTGATCTCTTTGATCTCGGTAGCTCCGGAGATTAGTGTTTCCTCCAGCTTGAATTTCTTGGCATTGGTCAGGAGATACAGCTTCCCTCCTTCGTTTAGCTTCGGCAGGCAGTAATTGATCATTTTAGGATAATCCTGCTGCAAATCAAACGGTTCTCGCATACTTTTCGAATTCGAAAAGGTAGGCGGGGTAATCACGATGAGGTCGTACTTCAGCAGGTTCGGCTTTTTTAACCACGGCATAATGTCTTCCCTGATAAAGCGGTGTTTCTCCGTTTCGATTTCATTGAGGGTAAAATTGCGTTTGCCCCAGTCCAGGTAGGTATTCGAATGTTCTAGGCTGTCCACACGGAAGGCATCCGCAGCGGCGGCGTAGGTACCCAGGGCGCAGGTGTAGGCAAAAAGGTGGAGCACCCGTTTTCCTTTAGCTTCCTTGGCCACCATCATACGGAGTTCCCGTTGATCGGCGTAGAGGCCGGTATCGAGGTAGTCTGTCAGGTTGACGATAAAGCCGAGGCCATTTTCCACCACGGTGAATTCCCGCTGGGCGATGGACAATTTTTCGTACTGACTCGTACCAGCTTGCCGCTTACGAAGCTTGAAGAACACCTGATCCCTGCCAACACCGAGCACTTCGGTAATGATGTCCCGGTAGGCGAGCTTCCGATCCTGATAATCGTCTTCCGTCCACTCTTCTCCTTTTCGATGATATAAGGAAACATAGACCTGTTCGGCGTACCGGTCCAGCAGAATGGGGAACTCGTCCAAATCAGCATCATAAACGCGGTACACCTCCAGCTCCTGGCGGCGGGCCCATTTATCGTAGTGCTTCGCCATTTTACGCAGGCGGTTAGTAAAGGGGGTATAATCTTTCATAGCGAGTTGGTGAGGGTGGGAGTTGGCGAGTTGCTACCGCACGTGAAGAATCGGCAAAGGTAGTACGATTGATCTCGGAGGGGAAGTTATATCAGGGCGCGGCCGCAGGTGCAATGGAAGTTAAAAGAGCGGGGGGATGACTTTGTTCCCCGGGCACAAGTCCCTTAGAACAGATCAGAAAAGCTATCGCCACGGCAAACCTTCCACACTCCGAACCACCGCCTTCACCAGCACTTCCCGCTCGATATTGGTCCGCACCACCACCTGCAGACCGTTGTAACACACAAAAAGGTAATTGGCCAACTCGGCGGGGTCAGCTTGCTCGTTTAGCTTCCCCTGCTCCTGCGCCCGCGCCAAAGCAGCCTGCATGATGGCGACAAACTGCTCCCGGTTCTCCGCCACAAAGCGGAGTGCCTCCGAACAGGAATTAGCCATCTCGGTCGTTGCATTGACCACGTAACAACCTCGGGCCTGGGCCTTACAATCGGGGTGCGACTGGCGAGCCGACTCCGTAAACAACTCGATCAACGCCTGGCGGAGGTCTGGCCCCTCCTGCAAAGTCTTCCCCAGACGGGCCATATTCTCTTCGCAGTACGCCGCCAACGTGCGGTCATACAGCTCCCGCTTCCCGCCAAAAAACAGATAAATGCTGCTGCGGCTGATACCCAGGTGCTGCTCCAGGTCCCGGATAGATGTAGCTGTATACCCCCGTTCCCAAAATAGGTCGCGGGCTTTTTCTAGTACTGTCTGCTCGTCAAATTCCTTGGTCCTTGCCATATATAAGTCAAATAGTCTAGTAGTCAGATAGTGCAAGCAGTCAGACCTGCATAATACCCACAAGGTACTACTTGACTATCTGACTGCTTGACTACTTGACTATTAGAGCGTTGCCATACCACCATCAATTTCTACTTCAGTACCCGTCATATAGGTACTGCCAGGGCCGGCGAGAAAAGCTACGTAGCTGCCAATTTCTTCCGCCTTGCCAAAGCGGCGCATCGGTACTTGGCTCGTGATGTATTCCCCCATTTCCGCCTGCTGCTTCTCGTCCATGCCGGTGGCACCGAAAAAGCCGGTATCAATCGGGCCAGGACTGACCACGTTCACCCGGACGCCCTTCCCAACCAACTCGGCAGCCATGATTTTGCCCAGGGTCTTCACCGCCCCCTTCGTTGCGGCGTAAACGCTGAAATTAGCAAAGCCCAGCTGGTTAGCGATACTAGAATTAAGGATGATGCTAGCACCTTCATTCAAGTAAGGCAATGCCGCCTGCACGGTAAAAATGACGCCCTTTACGTTGACGTTAAACTGCTTATCAAAGTTCTCTTCCGTGATATGGCCCAGCGGTGCTGGTTCGCCAAAACCGGCGTTGGCGAAGATGACATCGATGCGGCCGTAGTCTTTACCCACCTGCTCAACGAAGGCATTTGTTTCAGGTACGCTACCGGCGTCGGCTACGTAAACCTTATCAAAAATATCTCCGTGGTTATCTCGAAAATCCTGGGCTCGCCCTTCGTTCCGACCTGCCGTGACAACCGTAGCGCCGGCGGCTTTGAGTGCTTTGGCCGAAGCCAATCCGATGCCGTTGCCGCCACCAGTTACTAATGCGATTTTCCCTGTAAGATTAGACATTGTATTATTGAATTTAAAAGTGAATTACTTTACTGTAACGATCGTTACGAATTACAGAATAACGATCGTTACAGAATAAAGTTTCACGCCTACAAAAAAACATGTGTTCTCTCAAGTATTCATAATACTCCAAGCATTCCTAAGGGAAGGAGGTTGACACCATAAAAAAAACGCTCTAACCTGCTGACGGCAAGGCTAGAACGCTTTTTGAGTCTAGGGCTTCTAGCCAAACTCTGGAGTATTTTAGTCCTGCTTATTCCCACCATCAGGCTTCGGCCCACGCCCTTGCCCACGTTGTTTGCGGTTCGGGTCACGTGGCCCCTCGTTGCGGGTACGTTCGCCGCGCGGCTGCTCGTTACCACCTTCTCTCTTTTCGCCAGATTTGTTCTCGCCGCCTTCAGCGCGAGGCTTATCGTTGCGATTGCCGCCACCGCTGGAGCGACCATTTCCACGGCCGCCGCCGCCACTGCCGCCAGCGCGACGATCTCCGCTACGTCCACGGCTGCTGCCACCGCCACCGCCACGACGGTCTCCGCCACGACCTCGGTCCCGGTCTCTGCCCCCATCATCCTTGAGGTGATTTGGGACTTCGAGGCGTTCTACTTTCATTTCCATCAGTTCTTCGATGGCTTTGAAGCGTCGGCGATCGTCTCCGCTGATTAGAGTAATAGCTTCTCCTTCGGCTGCTGCACGGGCCGTACGGCCAATACGGTGTACGTAATCCTCGGCGTCGCCGGGTACGTCGAAGTTGATCACCAGGTCAATGCCGTTGATGTGGATACCACGGCTCAGAACGTCGGTAGCGACCACCACCTGGATGGCGCCAGACCGGAACTGGCGCAGGCGTTCTTCGCGTTCGCTCTGCTCCAGATCGGAGGAAACATCTTTCACCTTCGGGTTCTTGCGCGCCAGGCGGCGAGTGAGTTCCCGCACGGTTTTCTTGCGGCCACAGAAGATGAGGATACGATCCATCGTCTTGCACTTCTCCATAAGGATATCTTCGATCAGGGCGTTCTTGGCCCAGTCAGCTACCTCGTAGGCCTTCTGCTTGATCTTCTCGGCTGGCTTGGAAATAGCGATACTGATCTCGACCGGATTTTTGAGGATGTCGCGACTGAACTTCCGGATCTTATTGGGCATGGTGGCCGAGTAGAAGAGGATCTGGAGGCCCTCTTTCGGCAGCATGTCGATGATCTTGAGCATATCGTTGACGAAGCCCATATCGAGCATCCGGTCAGCTTCGTCGAGCACCAGGTGGCGCACTTCGCTGAGGTCGGTATAGCCCATATCAAGGTGAGCCATCAGGCGACCGGGGGTGGCGACCACGATGGGTGCACCTGTTTTCAGGGCCTTCTGTTCCTGGCCCATACTGTGGCCGTCTCGTCCACCGTAGATGGCAATCGAACTGGTTTTGGTGTAGAAGCTGAAGCCTTCGAGCTGGCGGTCTACTTGCATCGCGAGTTCGCGGGTCGGCTCCAGAATGATGGTGTTTACTTTGTCAACCGGATTACGGTTGAGCTTAGACAGAATAGGCAGCAGAAAAGCCGCCGTCTTACCGGTTCCGGTTTGTGCAACGGCCAGCACGTCTCGTCCTTCGATGGAAGGCGGAATGGCTTGGGCCTGGATGGGGGTACATTTATCGAAGCCCATATCGTCGAGGGCGTCAAGGACATCATCGGAGATGTCTAATTCGTCAAAATAGACGATTTCTTCCTCCTGTTCTTCGGGGGCGTTGTCTGGGGTAGAGTCCATTATGCTTTTGGCTTGTCTTGGGTATGCGCAAGCCGAATTCTCCCTGGCCCGCGTGCTGAAAATATTAGGGTAGCCGGCGTTCCGGCGGCGCGAAGATACGGAAAAGTAAGTGGGTATGGTTTTGGGAACTAACGGGTTTTTTTGGGGCGCGGCCGCAGGTGCCGAAGTAAGGTTTAGAGGAGCAAGGGCTTAAGGGGTGTAGTAAACCAATAATACCCAAAGTCGCCTCTCTCTCGGCCCCTATCTCCCGGAGAGGGATGACCCAAGTATTAGTATTTCCAGGTAAAACGAAAGATGCTTCAGGGTCTAAAAACCAAGTAGTTACTACGCTAGGTTTCGTTGAGCAGGTGCATTAATGACGACGAGACATAGCCCTCAAAACACCACCTCGTACCTCCGATCTATCAACGGTTTCCCAAACGAGGAAGAAGGCCGCTCCTCCACCAGCCGGTAGCCGAAAGACTCGTAGAGCCGGACGGCAACCACCTGATCTTCGGTCGTCCAGAGGTAGGAACTTAAGTAACCTTTCTCCCGGGCAAAGGCCATGAATTGGCCTAGCAAACCCCGTCCTAGTCCTTTCCCCTGGAGGTCCGGCAAGATCAGAAAATAACGCAGCTGTGCCGCCGTCCGCCGATCATGGAGTACCAGGCTGGCCTGGCGTTCACCAGCATCATTTTCCACGATCCAGATGCGGCTGCGTTCAGGGTCATAATCCTCGTAGAATTCGACTGCACTTTTCGCTACTATGTATTCGAATTTTTCGGTGTAGCCAAGTTCACGATGGTAGTATTCGGTATGCGCTGAGATGAGGAAGCTCAGGTCTCCGGGGAGAAGGTGGGTACGGGTTTTCATGACGGTTGCAAGTTACAGATTACAGGCTACAACAGCCTCTCAAAAACGAATGAAGTGAGCTTCCTGGTGCGGTAGCTGCAACCTGCAACGCACCGCAGACTTACGGCAACAAGGAGCGAAGCGACTGGCCTGCAACCGGACGCGAACGAAGTGAGCCCTTATACGTTATCTCCCCATGTCCCAACGCGCCAACTTCCTTACCCACGTAGCCCAAACCAGCCCTGCTCCCATGGGGCTAGAAATTGCCGGAGGTCAGGGTGTCTACCTGCATACCACCGACGGTAAACGTTACCTAGACCTCATTGCCGGTATTGGGGTCAGCGCCCTGGGCCACAACCATCCTGTAGTCGTAAAAGCCGTGCAAAAACAGGCTGGGACTTTTATGCATACCCTCGTTTACGGAGAATTCGTACTAGCCCCACAGGCGGAGTTAGCGGGTTTGTTGACCAGCCAACTACCAGAGGCGCTCAACAACGTCTACTTTGTTAACTCCGGCACAGAAGCGACGGAGGGGGCCATGAAGCTGGCCAAGCGCGCCACCGGGCGCGCTGAGATCATCAGTGCGAAGCGTTCTTACCATGGCAGCACCCAGGGGGCGGCCAGTTTGCAATGGCCTAAAGATTTCACCCAGGCTTTTCACCCCCTGCTTCCCGGCATTACCCACCTGGATTTCAACTGTGACTACTGCCTTCACCGGATCACCGAACGCACTGCAGCCGTCATTCTGGAAACCGTGCAGGCCGAGTGGGGCCTCCGTAAGCCGCGTCCGGAATGGTTGCAGGCGGTACGTAAGCGTTGTGACGAGACTGGGACATTGCTTATCCTCGACGAGATTCAGGCAGGAATGGGCCGTACGGGCACCCTCTTCGCCTTCGAGCAGTATGGTGTGGTTCCCGACATCTTATTGCTGGCCAAAGGCTTTGGTGGCGGCATGCCGTTGGGGGCCTTCGTTGCAAGTAAAGGCGTCATGGACCTATTTACCCTTGACCCGGTACTGGGCCACATCACGACCTTCGGTGGGCATCCCGTCAGTTGTGCCGCTGGCCTGGCCGCCCTGCAAACGCTGCTCGCCGAGCCAGAGTTGATCGCTTCGGTAAAGCAGAAGGAAGCCTTGTTCCACGAATTATTGGTCCACCCAAAAATCCGAGACATCCGCTCCGCCGGCCTTTGGATGGCGGTTGAGCTCGACGACTTCGATCAAATCAGGGACGTCATCGCTGGCTGCCTCGAGCGGGGGCTCATCACCGACTGGTTCTTGTGGAATGAGCGCAGCCTGAGGATTGCGCCGCCGCTGATCATTTCTGAGGCGGAAATTCGGGAGGCTTGTGGGATTATTCTTGGGGCGCTGGGGGAGTAATAAAAATTTCCAGAAACGTTCGATTTCATGCTGGTCGGGCGGGGGCCAGCCCCTACTGGCGAGCGTTTAATCGAAAATTTATGGAAGCCTCCTCACTCCAGCTACCTATCATTATAGCTCCTGATGCACCCCCGCAAACTGCTTCTTGGTCGGCCGGTCAAAGAGTTCAATTAACTTGACATGAAAAGGTCGGTGAGGAAAGCCAAATGCTTCACCAGAAAGGCGGACCCAGGCCATTTCGGATTGATTGCCGGAGATGCGTTTCATTTCCCAGGTTGCGTCAAGACGATCTAAGTTGCTATCGAGGACTAGGCGGGGGAATTTATTGTTGTAGTGTCTAGCTACCAAACACCGGAGTGGGTATGTCGGCCCCAGTGGCCACCATAAAAAGATCCGTTGTCGAAGCATTAGAGCCACTGGCCGGTGCCGGCGATTTTTTGCCCTCGGCTCCCCGATTGATCGGCGTAGCTTTCAATCACCCCGTAACTTTTGGTAAGCAATTGAGCGCGTAACTTTTCCATCGGCGGCGCTAGCCGCTGCCCGAAGACACTGAGTCCGGTAGAATCGCTTTTGATTTCCTCCATAGGAGGAATTTGATGGATGTATAGGGGTACGTAGCTAGCGGTATCCTGATCGGGGCTAACGGCGAAGGTAGCCGTTGATTCAATCGGAGTTGGCGGAGCACAGTGCGTTAATAATGCGACTACAACCCACTGTGAGTGCCCGCAAACTGCTCTTTAGTCGGCATATCGTACAGCTCAATCCATTTGGCCGAAATAGGCGAATGGTAGAGGCCGAAATTAGCGTTGGATAACCTTACCCATGCGGTCTGGCTCTGATCACCGGCAATGGCCTGCATTTCCCAAACGGCGTCGAGGCGATCGACGTTGCTGTCGAGGGTCAGGCGAGGGTATTTCTGCGTAACGTCGAGGTACCATGCCCCCGCATGGGTCTGGCGGTCCCAATGCCCACCGTAGAAGGTACCATTGGGGAAACAACGGAGCCATTGTCCGGTGCCTGCAATCTTCTGCGACCGACTACCTGAGTTATCCGCATAGCCTTCAATAACCCAGTAGCTCTTGGTCAGCATTTGTGCTTCCGTCCGTTCCATGGGCGGCGCCAGAATTTGACCGAACCCACCAACGGCGGTAGTCGCAGAATTAAGCTCTTCTGCCGCAGGAATCCGGTGGATATAAAGTGGTACGTAGCTGGCGGTATCCTGATCAGGACTGGCCACGTAGGAGGCCGTTGATTCCAGCTCATCGGCGGGGGTCGTTCCGTCGGAGGAAGAGTTGTTATTACAGCCGTTCAACAACAGCATAAACAGAGGAAAGAGGAGTAAATGCTTCATTTTCGTGGGATTAACAGAACAAAGAGCTTGTTAGATAAACGCTAAAGGTACGGCGGTCTCAAATATTCTTACTTGTCGGAATTATCATTAACGGTGCGTTGTGAATTAGAGGGCCTGATCTTGCTGCTGAGTTGAGTAGTTGGATTACCCAACTATGGACTATTAGACTATTGACTATTGAACTACCTTCGCCTTATGGACTTCGCGCCCCTTCTCAAAGCCATCAAAAGCAAGGATTTTTCTCCACTGTACCTACTGCACGGAGAAGAAGCCTATTTTATTGACCAATTAGAAGCGGCCATCGAGGCAAATGCACTACAAGAACACGAGCGGTCCTTCAATCAAACGATCCTGTACGGCAAAGACACGGAGTTCCTGCAGGTGGTCGATGCCGCCCGCCGGTTCCCGATGATGGCCGAGCGCCAGTTGGTCCTGATACGGGAGGCCCAGGATATGCGCAGCCTTAAGGAGTTGGTAAAATATGCAGAGAACCCCTCCCCTACTACCGTGTTGGTCATCAGCCACAAGCATAAAAAGCTAAATGGCAACCTGGCGCTGACTAAAATCTTGAAAAAGAACGGTGTCGTCTTCGAAGCCAAAGCTTTGTACGACAATAAAATTCCTGGCTGGATTAGTAATTACCTGAAGAGTAAGAAATACGGTATCGAGCCAGATGCGGCCAGCCTCCTCGGCGAGTTCCTCGGTACCAGCCTCGGAAAGATCAGTAACGAACTGGACAAACTGATCATCAATCTTGCTCCCGGGACCAAGATTACGGCGAAGATCGTAGAAGACCAGGTGGGCGTGAGCAAAGACTATAATGTCTTCGAGCTACAGAAGGCCATCGGCCACAACGATGTGGTCAAAGCCACTCGTATCCTCAATTACTTCAAGGCCAACCCTAAAGCCGGCCCGCTTCCGATGGTACTGGGAAGCCTCTACAACTACTTCAGTAAAGTATTTTGCCTAAAGGAGATGCACCGGCAGCGCGCCAGTAGACAAGACATCATGCGTAAGCTGAACCTTCGCTTCGAATTCTTCCTTCAAGACTACGAAACCACCGCCCGCAATTACTCTGAAGTCGGCATTCGTCACCTTTTCGCCCTACTCCGGGAATATGACCTTAAGAGCAAGGGGGTCGGCAGTAACCTTGCCGGCAAACAGGAAAACGAGTTATTGAAAGAGCTCGTTTGGAAGATGATGCACATTGGAGTGGCTGCACCAAAAGGTTAGGCCCCGACGGTTCAGTCTCAGTAAATATGATCACTCGTGGCTAAGGGATGGGAAATAAATAAACTACGATTTTTGACCGCCTTATTTTGCCCTCACCGCACTTAAAAATTCTTTCCGTAGCTATGGCTATGCAAAGAATTTTTCAAGAACGGTGAGAACAAAAG
>JBLHRW010000029.1:0-22954 GCA_047626445.1 Neolewinella sp. | reverse complement strand
GAATTGGCTTAACAGACCACAAGTGGACCAACCCGCTGGTGGTAAGAGGATTAAGCCCGGCCCCTGCTTTTCTTACCATTCCTTTGCACCCGCGGCCCCGCCCTGCACATGAACATACCACAAATCCCCGCCAAAAACCATCCCGCCACGAACTAACCATCCGTCTTCATCGTTGAATTTCCGCAACAGCCATTCCAGGGTACGCCCCGAGGATTGCCCACTCAAACCTGACCATTGAAAACTATGCGTTACCTCTTACTGCTGGCCTTTCTCCTTCCCTTAGCCACCACCGATGCCCAAAAAACCTCAGAAAAACCGGGCATGTACCTCGTTACTTTCAAGGATAAAAAGGACACCCCCTACGCTATCGAAAACCCTGCGGCCTTTCTTAGCAAACGCGCGCTGCTACGCCGCGCCGTCCATAACAGCCCAGTCACTGAACTTGATCTCCCACTGAGCCCTACTTACCTGAAGGAAGTTACCACCACCGGCGCAAAACTTTGGCTAAAAAGTAAATGGATGAACGGCGTGGTGGTTTCCGCTGCCGGCCTGCAGGTGAAGGACCTACGAAAGCTAAAATTCGTCGTCGACGTAAAATTCGTTGCACCAGTACAGTATGACCGTGCATCAATTCTTCCCATCATTCCGAATCTGGACCGGCCTGCACCAGTAGTTGAATCCGTCCCCGTAGAAAAAAAGTTCTACGGCTACGGTTGGAGGAACATGGCGGGCATGAAAGGAGACAGCCTCCACCGCTGGGGTTTCCGAGGTAAGGGCATATTAGTAGGCGTCTTTGACGGAGGTTTTCCCAACGTCAATTATAAGGACTTCCTCGGCTACGACGACAAAGCAGCCATCCCCGCCAACTATGATGTAGTGGAACAGGATACGACCGCCCTTGACGGCTCCACCCACGGTGCTAGCGTGCTCAGCACCATGGCCGCCCATCATCCTTTCTTCTTCATTGGTACCGCCCCCGAAGCACGCTACGTACTTTTCAAAACGGAAAGTAGCCGGGGCGAACACCGATTGGAGGAAATCAACTACGCAGTAGCCCTCGAGCTGGCGGATAGTATTGGCGTTGACATTGTGAACTCCTCGCTGGGCTATACCACCTTCAGTTCGCAGGCCATGAACTATACGTACAAAGACCTGGACGGCAAAACAAGCCCCGCCAGTATCGCCATCACCCACGCCTTTCAGCGAGGCATGATCATCGTGACCAGTGCCGGCAACTCAGGTGCAGACGAGTGGAAATACATAGGTATCCCAGCAGACTCCCCCGAGGCTTTCTCCATCGGCGCACTTAATCCAGATGGCAGACGGGCTTCCTTCAGCAGCTTCGGTCCGACGGCAGACGGACGGACAAAACCTGACGTTTCCGCACTTGGGGTTGAAGTGGTCACAATTGACGCAACCGGACGCGGATTCAGCGGCCAAAGCGGGACCAGCCTTGCCTCTCCCCTCGTGGCCGGACTGATGGCCTGCCTCCGGCAAGCCGTTCCTGACGCGACCAACCAGGAACTCCTGGATGCCGTCCGCTCCACCGCAGACCAGGCCGACTCTCCAGACAATGAACGCGGATACGGGCAACCAAACTTCGCCTCCGCCTACCGGATGCTGATGCGTGCGAGGAAGTGAATTTCAAGTTGTCGGGTTATCAGGGCTGTTGGGTTGAAAATCCGAGAACTTGACATCCCGACAACTTGACAACTTAAAAACTTGACACCTCAACTTCTGCTCATTAATTGCGTACAACAAGGTCCAGAAAAAAAATTCTCCCTTTTCTTACGCCGTCAGATCGGCCCTCACAACACATTGTATTTATTTACAATATTTATCTATCTAAAGGTGTTGAGTTTCAGCAAAAAAATGACACCTAATGCTACAAAAGGAATTCTATAATTTTTACCCGTTTTGCTTGTGAAGCCGCAAGCTGTTAACTAATTTCACCAAACGGGAGCGAAAAGAGGTCATTAATTGACCTGCGCCACGAAGAGTCGGCAACTACGCGTTGCCACGATTTATTTGGTATCAGTAAGTTGGAACGAGCCCCGCTGGATGTACCGGCGGGGTTCTTTGTTTGCTGGCGTCCCATCCTGCCGTAAAATCTTTTTCTTGCACCTGTACTTCGTCAAGTTCAGCAGGGTCTGGTCGCACCCTGAGTATTTAAGGGGCGGGAAATAAATAAGCCACGATTTTTGACCGCCTTATTTTGCCCTCACCGCACTTAAAAATTCTTTCCGTAGCTATTATGGCTATGCAAAGAATTTTTCAAGAACGGTGAGAACAAAAGCGGCAGGTCAAAGAATCACGTTTTATTTTATTCCCATCCCTTAGCCAAACGAGAGTCCCTACTTGTCCGGTCATACTTCCCGGTAATGGAATCGACTATTGCCCAGCACCCTTCTTCGGATGAAGCCCGTGGTCATTGATTGTTCCTGGTAAAAAAGTGTCCGGCGGGGCCATGCTCTTTTCCGGCAAAGGTGATCAACTCAAAATCGCCCGCAAGTTGTTCCTGCCGGTCAGCGACCACCGCTAAGCCGAACAACATCAGCCACCCCGAAGCATTCGGCTGGCAGAAGTGATGAGCGCCCGTTGAATTGTCTTGACCTTTTCGGTCAGAATGCCATTACTTGGGCGCGCCCTGCCTCCCTTTTCCTTAGTGTTTAGTGGATCTACCCCCAACCTACCAAACCTGAAAGGCACTGCCGAAGCGTCCATCAGCAGACCGCACAAAATACATTCCTTTTGCAAGGTTACCGGTTGGCACCAGAACCTGAGTAGACGTAACTTTTAGGTCCATCACGTTACGGCCGTTCACGTCGTAAACAACCAGCGTTTCTCCCCGGGGAGTTATGGGTATTTCCAGCGTAAGTACTTCCCCACGCTTTGCGGGATTGGGATAGGTCTTCAGTTTAGTAGTCTCTCCTGGTTCCGTTCGGTTACTACTTAGATTACCATTAAAGATCGCCTCAGCAGCAGCAAACGATTCGGTGCCAATATCGATACCGATGATCCGGCCAGGCACGTCATCGGCGGGCGGGTGAATCCCACCCCAGATACGGCTCAAGCTTGTTTGGTCGGAGGCGTCCCGATAAGTTGCCCACTGGAGCACGACATCAACGCTAGGGCCTTTTTCAAAGACGAGGAAGGAATCCTTTTCCGCTACAAATTCCCCAACTCCTCCGGGGAAGTAAGGCGACCCCGTTATCGAAGTCATCACCGTCGCAGCCGCGCTGCTGAAGGTGGAGTGTCCGGAGATATAGCCGGCGAAGTTCGGGGTAACGAAGTTAGGCCGTTGGTAGGGCATCCACAGAGCGGGATTAATCCAGCCTACCCCCGCCACATCGGTGGTTGGATCTTGAATGGCTTGTGGGCCAATCCAGGATTTCACCCTGGTAAGGGCAAGCGTGGCATTATTTTCCAACTCGGAAGGATCGCCCAGCTCCTCAATGTATCCGGGGTCGAACTTCAAGCCCGCAAAATTATAGCTATTTTCATCTGGTTCGGAGGCCTGTCCGTTCTTAGCCATCCAGCGGATGGCAGTGATGGGGCGGGCGTAATCGTATTTGCCTTTAATGCTCCAGGCGGAGATGGCCGAATCGTGCATGGCACCACCAAGGGTGAGGTAGGCCTTTACGTCGTATTCCAGCGTGTCCATCATTTCCCCGGCGCCGGCGAAGCGGCGCTCGAAGAGCGGATGGTCCATTACCTTATTCAAGATGGTGAACCAGTGCCCGGGAGGCGTTTCGCTCGTAGGTCCGTCGGCCCAGAACTCCGCCAGCACTCGAGCATAATCTCCGCGCGGCACAACGTTGGCCGGGTAAGGTAGTCCGGTTACAGGATTAAGCGCATGCCCATTAGCACCAAAAGTCCCCCCTTCACGCTCCCGGTAAAAGGCGGGATAATCGGCAAAATCAGTTGGGTATTCCCCCTGAAAGTTCCCTCGGGCACCTGGAGAAATATCCCACATTACCCCATCAGACGGGTCAAGATGGCTGCTCCATTTTACTACCATTTCAAAGCCCCAACGGTATAGGTCAAAGCTCTCCTGGTCGGTACTGGAATACATTGGTGGCGGCCCCGGATCGTGGTAAACGGAGTTGTTTCCGCGGATAGGATTATCCGCCGTTGGGTCCGTCCGGTCTTCTTCGTTGAGGGCAAAAGGCGTCACCTTTCCCCATTCTGCCCCGAGGAAGGCCAGTAGGGAGTCACCGATCACTTGTCCGGATTGGTCAACAATGGTACCGGGAAATTGCAACGTTTGCCAGTGGTTAGGGTCATCTACCGCGAAGATGGAAAAGACGTTATTGAAATTCAGCGGCCGGTTAACCGGATCGGGGTAGTTGATGTTCTGGTAATCACCTGCTTCATTGCTACCGTCGCGCATCCCGAAGGCGATGATTTGCTGCGCCACGTAATTGCCCACATCGGCAGGGCTATCGCTCGTGTAGTCCACACTGGTATAAGCGGGGTCATAACCGAGATCATTCATCAGGGCAGTGAAGCGTGGAAGCGTCGTCGCAGCATTTGGCGACCCGGCATACCGATGATTCAGCATCCGGAAGGCGGCATAGCTGACGGCCTCATTACTCGCCGCAACGAGGTCATCGAATCCATCGATGTTCCAGTGTTCTACCGATAGCTCTTGCCCTGCCTGCACAGTTCCCATCAGGCAGGTCGTTCCTTTTTTATTCACCAGGCTCCACGAGTCGTACATGGCAGCGGAGACGTGGTAGAGGTTACGGGCGTGCACTACCGGGCGGGCAAAATCATTCCGAATAGCTTCCAGCATCTCCTCGCTCCAAAGCCGCGCAACGGAGTGGTCCGGGTTTTGGGCGCGGACGCCGGTGCAAAAACACAGAATAATAAGAGCAAGGAAGGCAACACGGTTTTTCCAGGGAGACATTTTCATCAGACGTTCGGTTGTAAGATTATAGAGGCTAAAGATACAAAATGGATGGAGAGTCAATGACACTGGCATCAAATGCGCTACGAGTGTTCGGACCCGAAAACAGCTTGCTCCGCTGGCTGTTCCACGGCTCCAACCGCCTCCGCTCAGTTGGTAATCATTCGTGGAAGCCGTCGGAAGGATAAATCTGGTCGGCGAAGCCAGGCAAATTCCCCATCCGAAGTTTGAACCGGGTAAATCCAGTGGGGTTCATTTGAACATCAAACGTTGTACCTTACCAATGCCTTCTACAAATGTTAACAAACCCTCCCGATGCGTCTATCTTTCCCTATTACCCTCCTGGTATTAGTTACCTCCCTTCCGCTCAGTGCGCAAACCGATATTGCCGCGCTGATCGATAAATACCAGGAAGACCCTCGCGGGCCTTACCGCGACATCCGGTGGTTCTGTGACAGTGGTGATAATACGCCGCCCGCCGAAGGTTGCCCCTACGAAGACGAGAATAACTTTCAACATGCCCGCTATAGAGGCGATATAATTGCACTGGGTAAAAAGGAACACATTTACCTAGGCCAGATCCTGACCAATACGGATAAAAGCGCCTTCTGGGACGCCACCGCCGACCACAGCCGCCTGAAACAATACATGCTAGGCAACTACCTGGCGGCTATCGACGATGGCTGGGTATTGCGCAAAGCCCAGTATTATCGTGGCGCTTTACAGGTCGAAGACGAAATGGCCTGGGGCCGGGAATACCTCAACTGGATGATGAGTAAGGAAGGAGCGTTGAAGGAAAACTTCTACCTCGTCCGGCAGTCTGTTCGGGATGTACCTCACCGTAAGGACAGTGACCTGACCCAGAAAGTCCGGGCAGATTCCAGAACAATTGCCGACAAGTACGGCAAGTTCATGGAACTGCGTATCAAGATCCACGGACAGCCGGAAGGAAAGGACGCCAGGGCCGTGGAGCAATTTATGGAAGACCATAAAGAGGCGTTGGAGACACGGAACCTGGTGGCGTTAACGAAAACACTCGCTGCTGATATTCGGACGGCCTACCTTAACCAGGATATGGTGGCAGAGATCGCCGCCATCAACGAGACCATTCCCGAGAAGAACGGACTAAAAAATCGCATCCACACCTTCACCGTCCAGCACGCCTTAGACCCTAACAGCCCTAATACCATTGACCGGCTCAGCGCCGCAGCAGACCTGATGTGGTCCATCCGCCAGGGCCTGATGAAAGAAAGCCCCTACTATCGCCTCGAGGTAATGGACATTAGTATCGCCCTTGAGCGCATGATCTTCAACGAGGCCGGCAAATGGAAACCCGCCAATGCCCGGGAGCTGATGGAAAAGGTTTGTTACCTATCCAAAGCGGCTGCCGGTGCAGGATTCGTTGAGGAATGGGAATTCGCAGCAGCACAACCATTACTCGCCGATCTCAACTACCAGCTGGTGTGGCCCAACCAGGCGACCAACTACCTCGACAATGCCCGCCGTTTTGTGGAATGGGGTGTATCCACCAACCGTGGCACCTTCGGAGAGATCGTGGACCGCTACGCCGAATTCGAACCCAAAGCCTATGGTTTTCTCGATGATCGAATCCGGGGCTCCGTACTGTTGCCATTGGGGAATGAAGTTGGTCGTTTGGGCGACTGGATTGCCGAAGCCGGTAACCTGCGTAATGAGGTACTTGACGTCCCGAATCAGGAATCCCTTCGTGGGTTGAACCCCGGTTACGCCAAAGGCAAACTTCATGTAGTTGAGGGAAACCCGGACGAGATGGAGGTTAACCCGACCGACATTTACATCTTCGCAACGCCACCGGCAGACCTTAAGCCCGTGGGCGGCATCGCCACCGTAAACGAAGGGAATATGGTCAGCCACGTCCAGCTGCTGGCCCGTAACCTGGGCATCCCCAATTCGGTGGTTACCGACGAACAATTTTCCGCGCTTAAAAAGTATGATGGTGGCGAGGTCTTCTACGCCGTTTCCAATGGCGGTACCGTGATCATGAAGCTGGCCAAATCGATGTCGGAAGAAGAACAAGAACTGTTCACCATCCGGGAGCGCAGTACTCAGCGAATAACCGTCCCTACCGATCAGCTGCGCCTCGACGTAAACAGGATACTGAATATGCGAGAGATCCGTAGTAAGGACTCCGGTAAACTGGCGGGCCCCAAGGCCGCCAATCTCGGCCAGCTTAAGGCGCTTTTCCCCAACAATGTGGTAGAAGGCCTGGTCATCCCCTTCGGCATCTTCCGCGATCACCTGAACCAGCCGATGCCGGGGCAAAACGAAGCATCTTACTGGGATTTCCTAAACAATCGCTTCGCCATCGCCCGGCAGATGGAAGCCGACGGTGACGCTACTGAAGCGGTAGAGGCTTATGCTCTTGAACAGCTGGCCACCTTGCGGGAGGCGATCGGGCGTATCACCATCCAACCCGAATTGGTCCGGGCCCTGCGAGACAGTTTCCAGGCCGTCTTTAACGAGCCGCTGGGTGAAGCTCCGGTCTTCCTCCGGTCCGACACCAATATGGAAGACCTGGCAGATTTCACCGGTGCAGGACTCAACAAAACGGTCTTCAACGTAGTAGACGAAGACAAGATCATGGAAGGCATCAAAGAGGTATGGGCCAGCCCCTACACCGAGCGGAGTTATAAATGGCGGCAACGTTTGCTTTTGAACCCCGAGAGCGTATTCCCCAGCATCCTGATCATTCCGACGGTTGACGTTGACTACTCTGGCGTAATGATCACCAAGGGTGTATCCTCCGGCCGGCAGGACGACGTGACGGTGGCCTTCAGCCGCGGCGCCGGCGGCGCCGTAGACGGGCAGGCAGCCGAAGCCTACCTGCTGGACAAGTGGGGACGCTCGACCCTCCTAAGCCCCGCCCGGGAGCGCCTGCACCGGCGTTTGCCCACAACGGGAGGATCCATTATGCTTCCAGCCCCTTTCAACGAACGCATCCTTAGCCCCGCTAACCTTAAAGACCTGCATGAATTGGCGGTAAGCTTAGAGCGAATCATGCCGGAGTCTATCGGTGATGAGACCAACGGTCCGTGGGATGTGGAGCTGGGCTTCCAGAACAATAAAATGTGGTTGTTTCAGATTCGTCCCTTCGTTGAGAACAAACGGGCGCAGGCCTCAGGGTATCTGGAAAGCATCAGCCCGGTAAAGCGGGACGATGTGTACTATGACCTTGAGGTGGCGCTGTAAGTTCAAGTTGCAGACGCCAGATTGCAGTACCGCTGCTTTATAACCGTCTCTGCACCTGCGGCCGCGCCTCCTCTTCCTTCTTTGATTAATCCAATTACCTGTGAAAACCTGTTTCCCCTACCTGGCGACTTTGGCCGTATTACTCCTTGCCCTCTTCCCTTGTCAAGGGGTGGAGAGTTACCCCGTTGTCGGTGGGGTGGAGAAGACGGGAATTCGTCGACTCATCCGGTTAAATCGGATGGACTCAGCGGCTTTTACGAAAACCCTTCCTTACGGCTCCCGCCATTCCCTCCCCTACGTTAAGCTTAATTTGATGGGCCGGGAGATTGATTCCAACCTGATTACGCGTGACGCAGGCCTGGAACGAGAGCTAGAGAAGATGATCCCTAACGGCGGTCGGGCTTACTCTCTGGCGATCATGGACATCACCGAAGGGCGTGAACCTCGCTACCTGGAACGCAACGCCGAGCTCAGTTACCAGCCCGGCAGTGTCGGCAAGTTGGCGGTCGTTACCGCCCTGATGTGCGAGTTGGAAAACGTTTACGTCGACAGCGTACAATCGCGCTGGAACCTGCTGAGAACCCGGGTGGTAAAAGGTGGCCCCTTCGCAGTCTACGACCACCATACCATCCCGGAATACGACCCGGAAACGGAGCGATACAGCCGGACTAAAGTCAACCAGCAACACGAATTTTCCCTCTACGAATGGATCGACCACATGCTGTCCGTCAGCAATAATGGCGCGGCAAGTGTCGTCTGGCGTGAAGCCATACTGATGCGAGTGTTCGGCCCTAAATACCCCGAGTTGACCAGGGAGGAGGCCGAGGCTTACTTCAAAAACACCTCGCGCGGGGAGCTCCGGGACCTTTCGAAAAGCGTCATCAGTGAACCCCTTCGACATATGGGCATCGGGCCCGATGAATTCAGGGTCGGCACCATGTTTACCCGGGGAGCCAGTGCCATCGTTCCTCCGCAAGGCGGGAGTGCAAGTTCTCCCCGTGGCCTGATGAAATGGCTCACCGCACTTGAATCAGGACGTATAATCGACCTGCCTTCGAGCCTGGAAATCAAGCGATTGATGTACATGACCGACCGGCGAATCAGATACGCGCACGCGCCAGTACTGGACAGTGCTGCCGTCTATTTCAAATCCGGCTCGCTTTATGGTTGTATCCCCGGTACTAGTTGTGATAAATACAAAGGCAACCGGATGAATTACATGAACTCCGTTTGCATCGTCGAACAGCCAGACGGTACTCGGTACCTCATAGCGCTGATGACTAATGTCCTCAGCCGGAATTCCGCCTACGACCACCAACTCCTGGCCACCCGGATAGATAAGCTGATCAGGAATACTGCCAATGTGGAAGACCCTTCAGAAAATCTGGGGACGGGAGAATAGTCGAAATCTCGCTTCGCGCTATTTCTCTATAGACGCGCTTCGCGCTGGTAGACGGCCTTCGGCCTTGGTAGATTGATAGGCTGCCGCACGCCTTTGCTCGCTGCGCTCGTCCACGACATATTTCGGCCGCTGTGCTTCCACTGTGCCTCCCTCAGTGAGAACCCTACGAGCAAAGCGAGCAGCGGCGTACGGAGTGCTATCAATCTATCGAGCGCGAAGCGCATCTATCAATCTACCAGGGCCGCAGGCCGTCTACCCACTATATTTCCACGGTGGCAAACACCAAATCAAACGACTTCTTAGCCATATCGCACACCCGTTTATCGGAAGCTTCCAGCTGACGAAGTAAGAGTGGTAAGTACCGATGTTCCTTCAGCTGGCCGATCACATAAATGACCGATAGCTTGAGCCGAATGTCCCTTCCCCGCAAAATCCGTTTGAAATTATTGAACTGTATTTCTAAAAGTTGCTCCAAGCTTGCCACTGGTCCGATCAGCTCCGGATTGGCAAGCATGGCCCCTCGTTCAATGACCGGAATCACTAATCTTTTCAAATCACTTTCCAGCAGGTTGTCTAAAAACTCCAGCGCACTGATTTTCTCCTTCCGTTCAGCGGCCTGCAGGCCCCGGAAAATCGGGATAATGTCGGTCGGCTGGTAACGGAGACCGAGCAGGCGGAACAGGCGGTCGAGGTTGCCGTCATGTCGCTGATGGAGTAAATTCAGCAAGCCGTTACGTGCCTCTTGTAATTCCTTTTTGTTTTCCGTTCCCTGCAACCGTAGTTGGGCTTCGAGGGTATTGATGGTCGTTTGATAGGAATTAACCTCGGACAGGATGTGCCGAAAAATACGTTTGGCAGGCATTTTGAGTAAGGGAAAATCCCGCTTCATGGCGTTCAGTGCCTTGAGGGTTTCTAACCTGAGTTCCAGATCGTAGGGGTTAAACCGTTCGATCATAGCAAAAAGCAAATCAACCGTCTGTTGGCTATTGATGCGCTCCAACACCGCCGGGAGCCGGCGAATATCTTCCAGGGCGATGAGCCGCCTTTTCAGATAATTTGGTAAGATGGTGACCAAGCCCAGTTCGAATTGTACCAGGGCCGATTTAGCGTGAGGCCGGAAGGGAGCCTCTGACAGAAAATCGATGAGCCGCAATAGGTAGCGCTCGTCAAGTCGCTCGCCGGCGGCGGTAATTGCCTCCCGGGTGATTTCAGGATCATTGCTCTCCAGCTGTGCTTCGATGAAGTCTTTGCCAAGGTCTGAACCAGAGCTGCCGGCAGCTTTTAACAGCTTAATGCGCCAGGTAAAGGCTTCGGTTTCGGAAAGCCGCCGTAAGTCCCGCACCCGCCGATTAAATTCGTAAGCGAGGTTCCAGTACGCCCTCATTTCGGGATTAGCCCTGGTTTCCACCATCAGCTGAACGATGGTGGTGCCGGCAATACCACTGTCGGGACTTTTCAGCTGATCCCGGATCAACGCTTCCGTTTCTTCCAGGTGATGGGAGATGCAATACTCCATGGCAGCATTGCGTACCTCTAGGTCTTCATCTAGCAGGAGGGGTATAACGTTGGCCAAAATTTCCGGACTCCCCTCTCCCAAACTGAGGTTCCTAAGTACCTGGGCCCGCACGTGTGGAGTAGCGTGTGTGAGTAATTCCTGGATGGGTTTTCTGAATCTTTCCTCAGCAATGTTTTCCGTCCGCTCCAGCACGTAGAGCAACTGCTTGTTGTCCCCACCCACTTTAGCGTCCTCGAGTACGCGCAGGAAGCCTTCGAGCACCTCCTTATGCCTGGACTTGACGCGCTTGGGCCTTTGCTGTGGCCGCAGGTGCCGCAGTTGGTCCCGAAAAGCATCGAGGTATTCTTCCCGGATCAAAAACACACAAAAGAGCCACGCGATGGTGAAGAGGACTATCGGAATGCTGATACCGACAACTGAGACCCCGAGCCCATCGACCAATAACAATAACAACAGCCCACCCAACCCACCGGCCACCGAATCAATCAGCACATCGATGTAGGTCTTGATACGTTCCTTCACGGCAGCGCTTACCGGAAGGAATAACATTTCCACACCGGCCCGGTGTAGGCTTTGCTTGAGGCTCCCGTCCACCAACTTGCTAAAAATTGCCGTCCCGAGCCCCGGAACCATAAACATCATGAGGCCGCCGAGGCTCAGACCTGCCGGCAGAAAAGCCAACGCACCGCTAACGCCAAGCCGCTGAATAATTCGTTGAGTGATCAACAATTGAATGACCAGGCCAATGACGTTAAAGGTCGAAAACCAGAAACCGAAAAAAGCCGTCAGCCGATCTTCATCGGCAAAGCGTTCCGAAGCCAGGGCCGAGAACTGATAGTCCACCAGTTTGGCGGTAATGACACTGGTGGCAATAATGCCACAGAGCAACAACAGGTGCTTGGACCCCATGATAAGCTGGTGGGGGGATTCCCGCAGACGCGCCGTCTTCTTCTTGCGTGCCAGTTCAGATTCTTTATTCGCGATGTATCGTTTCCAGATAAAAACACTGATCAGCATTATCGGAACCAGGCAGGCGGTAGCGAAGTACAGCAAATATTGTACGCCAAAATTTGCGACGATGATGGACGCCAGGTAGCCACCGGCGATGCCCCCCGCAATTGCTCCGGCACCGATGGGGCCGAAGAGCCGCTTTGCCTGCCGCACGTCGAAGACCAGGCTGGCCATCATCCAGAATTGAGAGGCCGCCAACACGCCGAACAGGGCGACCCACAGGTAGAGGCCAACGGCGACGATGTCCCGAGAACCTGGCAGGAGGATCAACACGGAGAAAAGTAGCAAAGTCACCAGGCAAAGCCCCAGGCTCCAGAGGTTGACCCGTAAAATGGAGAAATAGCGAAGGGCCTGGGAGTAAGCGGTAGAAATAACTGCGGCGACCAGGGCAGTGAGAATAAACATATAAGGCAACGCAGCGGAACCGAAGCGAGACAGAAAAATGGCGTTACCTGCTGGTTTTGCCAGCAATAAAACCGCAATGATCAGGAAAATTTGGACCTGTAACAGCAATACCACCTTCCCTTCGCCAGGGCGAACGCGGAGGACCTTACCGATAATTCGCTGGAACGTATTGATGTTACGGGGACTAAGTAAGTGGTAGTAGCCAAAGTAGCTTGCTGCTAAGGTAAGAACACTGATTGGGCCGGGAATCATCGTGGGGGAAAAGTTCTTCGATTTGCGGGATAAGAGGAACCAGTAAGACACCAAGGCACTAAGATTTTAGAAAAGTAAGTGGTAAAAAATTAGGGCTTGGCCGCTTGTTCTTGGTCCTCCCTTTGCACCTGCGTCCGCGCCCAGGAATGCGCCTAATCGAACGATTCACCTTGACTTCCAGGCCTTATGTCCTGTTGGTTACCCTTTTCTTTTGTGCCTTTTCTTAGTGCAGCCCTTAATGCCTTAGGGGTTCACTATTTCTAACAAAATACAGACACAAAACACACCCTGCTACCCTACCTTCGCCTGCATGACCAACCAACTCCGTCTCTGCGCCCTGCTCGGTGCCCTGGCCGTCGGCATAGGTGCCTTTGGCGCCCACGGGCTCAAGGCAATTGTTGCCCCCGAACAGCTGGAAACCTTTGGTACCGCTGTGCGCTATCACTTTTACCACGTTTTCGCCATTGGGCTGGCGGTTGCATTATCGGCCTTACCCGGCATCGATCACAAGCGATTACGACAGGCCGTATTTTCCTGGGCTATCGGCATCCTGTTGTTTTCCGGCTCTCTGTACTTACTTTCCCTCAAAACCGTTATCGGCTTCCCAGTTGCCTTCCTTGGGCCGGTCACCCCGATTGGCGGGCTCTTTTTTATTATTGGCTGGGTGCTGCTCCTTCTTGCGGCCCGCCGTAATTTGGGCACCGATGCGTAACCTTATATACACAGCCCTCCTTCTGCTCAGTTTCAGCTGCCGGGCCCCGCTTTCTTCGCCAACAGTGCAACCCCGCTTCTATCCGGTTTCCAATAAATTGGAAGCAAATGAGGCGAGTACGCAGGTGCAAAATATGGTTTCAACCATCGCCCCCTACAAAGCTCAACTCGACGCGAAGATGAACCGGCAGTTGGCCACGGTAAAAACGCCACTCAAAAAAGGACAACCGGAAAGCACCCTTGGCAACTGGGTCGCGGACCTCTTTGCTCAGGCTGCCGCGAGCAGCTTCCCTGATCGTGACATCGTTTTCGCCACCCTCAACCAGGGCGGTATTCGGGTGAGTGAAATCCGTCCTGGTCCGCTCCTCGTTTCCGAAATCTATGAGTTAATGCCCTTCGATAATGAGCTGGTCCTGATGGAACTCAACGGTAAGGTCTTCAAGGAATTCATCAGCCACATCGCCAACAGTGGCGGTTGGCCGGTGAGCGCTGGCCTGGCCGTGAAGGCTACTGAAAACGGACTTGACATCAAGGTTGGTGGTAAAGCCATCGAACCTAATAAGGTCTACACCGTCGCGCTGCCTGATTATGTTGCCAATGGCGGCAGTGGTACTGTGATGCTAAAGGCATTGCCCAAGATCAAGAGCGGGCTCCTTATCCGGGACCTGTTGATCGAGTACGCCGACAAAATCACGGCCCCCATCAGCGTCAAAGTCGAGGGCAAACGCATGAAGCTGTAACCCAACACCACAGGTCGCAGCGCGACGCTCCCTTTTGATTTCCCAGACGAAACGAGTGCGCAGCATGAGAGAAGTCCAGGGACCACCCCACCCCACCATGTCCACCACCTCCTCTCGTCGTTTCTTCCTTCGTAAGGCCGCCATCGGCGGCGGTCTTTTGCTGGTGCCTGGCCTGGCCGGCGCCGCCGGCCTGTTCCACCCGGCGGCCCCCCGCCTTACCATTCTGCACACCAATGACTGGCACAGCCGCATCGAACCGTTCCCCGATGATGGCGGACGCAACGCCAACCAGGGGGGAGCCGTAAGCCGTCTTCGCCTCATTCAGCAAATCCGTGCGGCAGAACCCAACGTTATTTTGCTGGACAGTGGCGACATCTTTCAGGGTACGCCCTATTTCAACTTCTTCGCCGGAGAACTAGAGATGAAGCTGATGACACAAATGGGGTACGATGCGGCAACCATCGGTAACCACGACTTCGACGGTGGGATGGAGAACCTCGCCACTCAACTCAAGCATGCCGACTTTCCCATGCTGACGGCCAACTACGACTTCAAGGGCACTCCCCTCGCAGAAAAAACCCAGCCTCACCAGATCTTCGAGCGCGGTGGCATGAAAATCGGCGTCTTCGGCCTAGGCATTGAACTAAACAGCCTGGTGCCCGATGACCTTTTCGGCAACACCAAATACCAGGATCCCATCGACCGGGGCAACACCGTTGCCGCGATGCTCCGCCACGAAAAGAAATGTGATCTCGTCATCTGCCTGAGCCACCTGGGCTATAAATACCGCGAAGACAAGGTGGACGATGTCAAATTAGCCGCTGCTTCTAAAGACATCGACGTCATTCTCGGCGGCCACACACATACCTTTCTCAACGAGCCAACGGTGGTAAATAACGAAAAAGGGGACCCAGTTATCGTCAATCAGGTAGGCTTTGGAGGGCTGCGCCTCGGACGAATGGACATCACTTTTCCGGGCAACAGCAAGCGACGCTGTGTAGCTTGCAATAATTTGCGGGTATAAAAAGTGGTTTAATCGCGTCCTGCTTATGACAAAACTTCCGATTCGGGTAATAATCCCCGCCAAAGATAATTCTGCTTAAATAAGCAGCGGATTACTTGCGCGGGTGCCCTGTTTGTCCCGATATTTGCCCTCCGCCGAAAGAACAACGGCGACGGAGAAACACACCGACCTATGCCGGTTTCCAGCCACCCTGTCAAGGCTTTTCGGAAACCCGTAATGACCCCACGGTCTCCCTTTTACTGTTTAACTTACTGATATAAGACATATTTTTTAACTGATCGGCATCATCTGTGCCGGTTTGGAACACTACACCTGTGCAACTGGGATATACAATGGATCATAACGTAATTTGGAATAATTGTCTGCAAACTATTCAGCAAAGCGTTGACCCGCAGAGCTTTAACACTTGGTTTGCACCTATTCGACCGATTGCGTTAGAAAGTAACGAACTGACCATACAGGTCCCTCACCGGTTATTCTATGAATGGCTGGAAGAACATTATATCGATGTTTTGAAAAGTAGCCTGAATAAAGCACTGGGTACTTCTGGTCGCCTACAGTACCGGATTAACCCCAATCGCCAGGAAAACAAAGCCAACCCCAGCAACGGCAAGAGTGGAAAAACTGCGGTAAGTGCTCCCGGATCTAAACCTGCACCTGGCAATCCGTTTGTTATTCCGGGCGTTACCCGTCCCCGCATTCCCAGCAACCTCGACACCCGCTACACCTTCGACAATTTTATCGAAGGCGATTGTAACAGCCTTGCGCGCAATGCTGCCAAAGCCGTAGGCGACGACCCGGCCAATACCGCCTTCAACCCACTGGTGATCCACGGTAACGTTGGCCTTGGTAAAACCCACCTGCTCCAGGCCATCGGCAATTACATCAGCAATAAGTTCCCGAACAAGGCCGTCCTGTACGTCAGTACAGACACCTTTACCAACCAGCTCGTTAGCTCCATCGGTTCCAATACGACCAACGACTTGGTGAACTGGTACCAGAACGTCGACGTGCTACTCGTCGATGATATCCAGCAGCTGGTAAATCGTAAGAAGACCCAGGATGTCTTCTTCAACCTCTTCAACGTCTTGCGCCAAAACAACAAAGCTGTGGTCATGACCTGTGACCGCCCAATCATTGAGCTCGACATCGAAGAGCGCCTGCGCAGCCGCTTCCAGTGGGGCCTGAGTGCCGACCTGAGCATGCCTGCGCTGGAAACCCGCATGGCCATCCTGAAGTCAAAGGCAGATAATACCGAAGTTGACATTCCCGCCAACGTCGCGGAGTTCATTTGCTTTCATATTCAGCACAACATCCGCCAGCTTGAAGGTGTCCTGAACAACCTGGTGCTCCACCAAGGTGTGATGGGTGGTGATGGGATCGACCTGAAGCTCGCCAAGGACGTACTCAAGAATTTCGTCACCGAGATCAACAAAGAAGTTACCCCCGAGGTCATCCAGCGCACCGTCGCAGATTACTACAACCTCGAGGTCGAGAACCTGGCCAGCGCCACCCGCCGGCGACAGGTCGTGCTTGCCCGCCAAATCAGTATGTTCCTGGTCAAGCAGTACACCG
This sequence comes from Neolewinella sp., assembly GCA_047626445.1. Taxonomy (GTDB): domain Bacteria; phylum Bacteroidota; class Bacteroidia; order Chitinophagales; family Saprospiraceae; genus Neolewinella. The sequence goes on along the minus strand of JBLHRW010000029.1, from coordinate 6,178 downwards.
ACCAGAGCCTCAAATCCATCGGCCGTATGTTCGGTGGTCGCGACCACTCCACCGTTCTCTATTCCATAAAGACGGTCAAAGACCTGATGGAAACCAATGACGACATTAAGAAGTCACTGGGCGAATTGGAACGTAAGATCCGGATTGGACAGGGGGAAGGTGATATGGTGTTTTAGAGCTGTTGATTCATTGGTCTAGTGGTCTGTCAACATTAAATGTTGGGGTAATCTGCGATGCCTTTTGGGCAGGCCGTAAGGCGCTCATTTTTTTCCGTACCAAGATTTCCAATGCAAATGAAAAAGTTTCTAAAAATCTCACTGATTTTTGTTGTGGTCCTTCTTGTGGCTGCTGCCGCCGGAGCCTATTATTTCTATTCGAATTTCTTGAATTTCGAGCAAGAATATACTGTAGAAGGCCAGCCACAAGAACTAATGGTTGCAGATTACACCTTTCTCGACCGAAATAGTAACGGAGAATTAGACGCTTACGAAGATAATCGCCGACCGCTAAAGGAGCGGGTTGAGAACCTGCTTACGCTAATGACAACCGCCGAAAAGATCCATTTACTGAAGGGGTCCGGCCTCGCTTCGGCCTTAGGTATGGGCGACGGCGGTATTCCAGGGGCAGCGGGAACAATCGTTGCCACACCGCGGCTGGGGCTCCCATTACTTTATCTTTCCGACGGTCCGGCCGGATTACGGATTGAGTCGATGCGAAAAGACGACGACAAGAAATACTATGCTACTGCATTCCCGATCGGCACCTTGTTGGCCTCCACCTGGAATACGTCATTGGTCGAGCTCGTAGGTGAAGCTATGGGAAACGAGGCACTGGAATACGGGGTTGACGTGATACTGGGGCCGGGGGTAAATATTCATCGCAATCCTCTCTGCGGCAGAAACTTTGAATATTATAGCGAAGATCCGATTCTGACGGGTAGGATCGGGGCTGCCATGGTAAATGGTATAGAGACTAATGGCGTTGGCACTTCGGTTAAGCATTTTGTTGCCAACAACCAGGAAACGGACAGGTTCATCAATGATTCCCGGCTATCGGAACGGGCACTGCGCGAAATCTACCTCAAGCCATACGAGATCATTGTGAAGTCTGCGCAGCCGTGGACAATCATGTCGTCCTACAATAAGTTAAACGGCACCTATGTCTCCGAGAGTCGCTATTTGTTGAACGATGTATTGCGCGAAGACTGGGGCTACAAAGGAGTGGTTATGTCAGACTGGTTCGGAGGCAATGACGCCGTAGCCCAAGTTAGCGCAGGTAACGATCTCCTGGAGCCAGGGACCAAAAGACAATGGGAAGCACTAATTAAAGGGGAAGCATCCGGAGCGCTGTCCATGGCAACTATCGACACCTCTGCCAAAAGAATTCTTGAATTGATCTTACAGTCCAGGAAAATGCAGTCTTCCACGTACAGTAATAACCCGGATCTGGAGCAGCACGCCGCAATCGCCCGGCAGTCTGCTGCGGAGGGAATGGTTTTACTGAAGAACGATGATGTCTTACCGCTCCAGCAAATCAGGAGGGTAGCACTTTTGGGTAATGGTTCCTTCGATTTCATTTCTGGTGGCACCGGCTCCGGAGACGTTAATGAAGCCTACACCGTTTCGCTCGAGGATGGCTTAAATAATAAAGGCTTCACCCTTAATAAGACGGCAAAATCAGTATACGCTGCCCACAAGTCGGACAATAGCGAAGCTTTCGTAAAGCCAGAAGGCATGGAGGCTATGTTTGAGCCTTACGATCCTCCCGCCATCACCTATTCCGATTCCCTGCTCGAAGCGTTTGCGGAGCATTCGGATGCCGCCATTATCACGATCCAACGTAACAGTGGCGAAGGTGGGGACCGGAAAGAGCAGGATGATTTCCTCCTGCGTGCTAATGAATTAGACCTGATCACTGATGCTTGCAGGCTATTTCATGCTGTCAATAAAAAGGTGGTTGTGGTGCTCAACATCGGCGGAGTCATAGAAACGGCCTCCTGGAAAGACCTGCCGGATGCCATTCTCCTGACCTGGCTGGGCGGGCAAGAAGGAGGTAATGCCACAGCTGACTTACTAACTGGCCGGGTGAACCCGAGTGGAAAATTACCCATGACATTCCCGGTCAATCTGAGTGACCACGCCTCAGCCGCCAACTTCCCCCTAGGTGGGGAGACGATGAATATGACGGACTTAATATTCGGTAGCCGGGAAACGAAACCCGAAGAAGACCAGGTAAAAAACGTAGACTACACACTTTACGAGGAAGGAATTTACGTGGGATATCGTCACTTTGACAAACAAAAGATCGAGGTATCCTATCCCTTCGGATTCGGACTAAGCTATACACGATTCGAGTACGGTGACCTGGGGATTACCGTTTCGGGAGATACCGTACGGATAAGCCTGACAGTGATCAACACCGGTGACCAGCCGGGTAAGGAGGTAGTTCAGATATACTCCTCGGTGGCGAATACAGGTATTGAAAGACCTAACCAGGAATTAAAAGCCTTTGCCAAAACGCCGCTTTTGGCCAAGGGAGCGCGCGTTGAACTGTCCTTCTCTATTCCGTTCTCGGAACTAACCTACTGGGATGAAGATGCCTCTCAATGGGCGCTGGAGGCTGGGAGCTACGCCTTTAGCGCAGGATCTTCCTCCAGGGACATCAGAAGCATTGAATCCATAGAAATAACCAAGCTTGGTAATAAGTAAGGCTAACTGGAAGCCAAGATTCCCGGCATTAGAAAAGTATTCCCAGCCCCTAAAACAAGGCATCCCCCTATAAACCAATTAATTATATCGATGAATTGGGGCCGCGCTGCCGGGCTTGTTGCTGCTGGATAAAAACACGAGGAGGAGTTCCTGGGCAATTATTATGGGCAAGAGCTCCGTGATAAGTACCACCAAATAAGCGAGGAGAATTTCAAAAGCCAGTGGCAACGTCTACCTCTGCGGCCAGAGGGAGCTTCGGCTGCCCCTCCAACTAACTTTGCACCTGCGGTCGCGCCAAAAAAATTACCGCACCAGCCCAATCAAACTCCGGTAATCATCAAAGCGAGCATCCCCTTCCTCCATTTCCAAGAGCTCATCAAGGTCAAGGTCGAGGTATAGGTCTTCGAGGTCCCCGAGGGTTTCCTGACAACGGACTTCCACCACTCCTTCCCGGAATTGCTCCCACCTCCAGTTAGCCGTGGCCCTGATCTTCTTCAGCGTCTCTACTTGTACAACCCCGGCTTCTTCGCCTCCAGCTACGGTTTCGATATTGGCAAAAGCCAGCTCGTTACGGGCAACCATCAAAGCGTCCCGCAGCACGTAGTAGGCCGTATGGACCGTCTGTGGCGGCTTACCTGCCTTGCGACTAAGCTTGCCTTCCCGGTCCATCTCCATGTGCTGGTGAATAAACTCAGCGTACAGACACAGCTGCAGATCCTTTGCGTTGCGGAGTAAATTCTTGAAGACCGTTTTCCCCCGCCATTTCAGATCAACAACGACGACTTCGCCAGCACCATTGCGGTTACGCTTAAGCACGAGGTCTGCCCGGCCTTTGACTGGTTGTCCCCCCATTCGTTCCAGCTCTCCCGCCAATACTTCTTCTGACCCCAGGATCTTCCAGCCATTCGCCTGGATGTAATGCACCAAAGACCAGGCGGCGTACTGCATCGTTCGGATAAACTGTACACGTTCCGGTTCCTGGCCGTACTCCAATAGGATAGCGCCCTCATACTTCAGAAGTCGATTCCAATTTCCATCAATCCATGCTCGGACATCTTGCCGTGTGTACTCCCGGTCGTCTTCCTTGATTTGGTTCAGCAGTTGTTCGATGAACAGGTGGCTGAGGTTCCCCCGCAGTCGATTTTCTCCAGCAACGGAGAGAATGGGCCTGCCTTTAAGTTTGAGTTGGTGTCGAAAAACCCACTTGTACGGGTAATACAACAGATCCTCCAACGCCGTAGGCGTTTCCGGATCGCGCTCCCTTATGGCCTCTGGCCGGTCGATGTGCAGCTGGGCAACGGGGCCCGCTAGTGGCTGTACGGGCACTGGGGCGAAGCCCGGAGTAACGTAGCCAGCTAAGACCGCAGGGCTGTTGCCTGCGGCATCAACGGCGACGGTGATGCGGCCTAGAGCGCCGTCGGAGAAGGCTGCCTCCAGGTCGCCGAAGAGTGGATGTGCTTCGACCAGGCTACCGTCGACCCGTTCCGGTAAACAGAGGATCAACTGTTGGCGGGCATGAAGTACGGGCCGGAGTTGTCGCCAGGTCGAAAGCTCATTCTGCTGGTCCGGACCGCTCAGTTGTATGTTTTTTTCTTTTAGCCAGGCCAGCTCTTCGGGGTAATACCGGCTAAAAAAATAGTCGGGTTCGTGCTCGATGAAGTCCCACCAGACTACCCGTTCCGGGGCGTCTCCGTCCGGTAATTTCAGAACGGAGGCGGGGGCAAAGACTGTATCAGGCGCGCCAACCTCTTTGTGTTGAAACTGGGTGGGCGCCGGTTCATACACTGTACGGATTAGTCGCTCGACATCGAGATAACTCAGTTCTGTCTCCGGCTGCACGTCGAGCAGTTCCATGGCCCGCTGCGTTTGCGCGGCCAGGACCAATAAGCCGGTATTTTCCTGGCCAGCCGACTGTTGCTTGTCTTTTTTCTTACTGTCTGAGTAGGCTTCAAGTGCCCATTCTCTCAGGGAATTTAGCAGATCGCGCAAATTAGACTTAGGGACTTTCTGATCGCGGGGGTACCGGTTTCGGTCAAACCAATTATCGTATTGAGCCCTGGTTGCCTCAAGCCTGGTCTTTGACCAGCCCCGTTTTTCTTCCATTTCAGTGAAATACCCATTCAGCATTCCGTACCATCGCGGCCCAAAAAGCCCCGGCGTATCCGCCAGGAATTCAGCGATACGTTGCCCCAGTCGCCAGTGGAGTGGCTTGGTAACCAGGCTAACGAACTCCATGACGCGTTCTACCTCAATGGGTTCCCAAAGAAAAGTAGTGATGAGTTTGAGTACCTGTAGGCTGGGCCGGGCGAGGCTGGCCGAAGGAATTCCCAGACTGGGCAAGCCTTCGGTAAGCAGCGCATTATCCAGTGTTTGGGTACGGAGGGTAAGCAGTATTCCAGGGCGCCATTCGGGGTTGTCCCGCAGTAAACGAGCGAAGTAGGCCGCGAGGTGGGTGTCCCGCTCCGCCTTCAACAAGATAAGGGAGCCGTCTCCGGAGAGTTCCACTGGTTGATTGCCTGCAGGGATCGTATCGAACAGGGATGGTTGGGCGGTCGTGGGGCCTTTCAGGCCGCTTAGTTTTCGTTGCCAGCGGCCCAGGTCGTTATCGGCTGGTGGAGCCTCCGGCTCCGGTAATTGGCTGACGGCATCTCCGGAATTCTCCAGGGAAGTTAGTAACCGGCGAAAGCCGGGTGGAAGCAAATGCCGGGGTTCGTTGACCAGGATGGTAAGCCGAGGGTGGCGTTTTTCGGACAGCGCTGCGAGGAGTAGGAGCAGGCGATCCGTCGTACCGGGCAGGAGTTGAAAATCATAGCGATCGTCATTCAATAGCGCTTCGAGGTCATGCAGCACCGTAATACGGTCTGGGGTGGCCTGAACCGTCGTTGCGGACAGTAGGTAGCCCGCCGCCAGCAATTCGTCGCGACGAGAAAGGAGTTCCGCTGCGGTGGCGCCTTGATCCGCCTTAAAAGAAGCCTGGTAGAAAGGGACACGATCGCTGGTCTCCTGATGCGCAATGATCAGTTGCCGGTACTGTTCTGTCCGCAATGCCTCCCGGTTAATCGTCGGCGCACCCAGGGCGTAAAAACGCTCCAGATAACGCAGCAGGCCAGCAGGAGACATCGCAGCCATGCCGGCCGTGTTTACCGGCAATGCTGGCAAGGTCTTTGGGTCGGTAAGAGTCAGGCCGAGGAGTATAATCATATGTCGTCTTGTAGTCCAGTAGTGGGTAGTCTTATAGGGCTACCGCATGGGGATGCTCGCTCCGATCGTAGGAACTTACGTACGCAAATATAGCAGAATTAGCCCCAAAATTTGGTACTGCCAGCTTTCAACTTTTTCTTGCACTACAAGACTACAAACGCAAATCAAGGGCTAAAAGACCAAGTGCGGACGCTCGGAGGTCAATTTTCAGATTGATCGCTTCGCATCAACCTGGAAATTCACGCTCCGAGGTCCTCAGTCCGCCGAGA
>JBLHRW010000028.1:0-23154 GCA_047626445.1 Neolewinella sp. | reverse complement strand
AGTAAAGTTCGCGGACACTGGAGTATAGAGAATCGACTTCATTGGACTCTTGATGTCACTTTTGGAGAAGATGAGAATAGAGCACGGACAGCTAATCTGGCCTCCAATTGTAGTTTGATCCGAAAAATGAGCATTAATCTGCATGCAGATGGACCAAGTAAAGTTGGCGTGAAGCATAAAAGAATGAGAGCTATGTGGTCTGATAAAACTCGAGATAAGGTTTTTTCAGATAGTATGCGTTAGCCCTGTCCCCCTACCTTGACCCCCTGACACCCAAAGAGCGGGTCACCCTCTTGTGGGTAATGAACTTGAGTAAATAAGTGGGGAAACTAAATCCGGCAATAATGGAAACGATCTTCACTTTGAAGAATAACGAGGCCAAGCCCTGGGAAGCAATAGCTTAATCATCCCCCAACCGATTAGTAATATTCCAAAAACTGATAAAGGGACTAGTATACTAGGCGAGTTGTTTTCCTGTTGGTTCCCGGTTGTGCTGCTGTAGTTCACGTCAAGCGCTAATTCATCATTGTACTTATAGACGATAAACTGGCGGCTAAGGTCATCATCGAAAAATTCAATGGAAACTAACTGGTTGTCCTCGTCCAGGGTGATTGTTCTGGGTACGTAAGTGTCAAAAAGAGACCAGTCAAACTGCCAGAATACGTGACCATTACATCCCCCCAGATGATTGATATAGTAATTTACGGGCAACTTCCGTGATAATGCGTCAAAGCATTTTTTTGTAGCGCCCACCATCTTTTCTTTTAGCGGAAGGCTGGTGGTTTTCTGAGGTTCATATTTAAAATCTTTACCTAACAAAGAAGTTAGGGACGCGACTTGAGTACTGGAGATCATCTTTTGTGATGCTAGTACGGGGAAATCTAGGTTAGTAATAAGGGACGAGTTAGGCCAGGTGAATAACGACGTGTCGGCAGGAAAGACCAAATCATCGTCTTCGAATTTTACCTCTGGAGAGATCAACACATCAACTTTTCCTTCTTGCAGTGTAACAAAGTCAGGTAAGAGGCTGGGGTTCTTTTGAAAGGAACTATATATATCTTTTGAGAACTTGTTGGAAACAGCGCTCAATAATAAGCGTTGTCGTGAAGTGATCGTGTCGTATGCTGTAGGACTATGCGACGAGGTGAGAATTCCTACTATCAGACTTTCGATGTCCAGACTGTTGACTTCTAGATAACTTGCTTGGTCACCTTCGACAAATCTACCGATGACGAATCGCTTGGCAGAGCCTTTGTCTTCTGGTTTATCCGGAATCACAATTTCTTTAACAGCATACCTGCTCTGAGGGAGACCGAAGTACATGAAGTCATGAATAACGCTACTTGCTCTTGTTCTGATGCCGTGATGTGTAATGGTATCGTAAGTAGTATTTATGATGAAGTCAACCTCGAGGCGAAGATCTGGTTGCTCTTTTAGGAAATGTATTGCATCGAATAATTCACCTCTTCCATTAGAATTCGAGACGTAGTGGCCTTCGTCGTGAATCGTCAAGGAGTCGATAAGAATGGAAGTGCCTGAATCTATAGCATTCCAATAGGTAGTCGCATAACCTGACGGCTGAGCATTTCCCTTAGAAATTGCTGCCAATAATAGAAAGGCCATTACAAGAACCCTATTTATAGTTAGTGACATAAAGGAATTTTAAAGAAAGATGCGAGTCAGGTGGAAGTTGATGTGTGAATGCTCTTTTGCTTACATTCTATAAGAATTTCAGTTGCAAAAGTAATGGATCTGTCTTCATTGTATAGGAGAACAAAGCCTCGGTCTAACATTCATTGTGGTGCTTTTAAAATGTACCAACAACCTGTTTTGCCTTGTCCCCCTACCTTAACCCCCTGACACCCAAAGAGCGGGTCACCCTCTTGTGGGTCTACAAAGCAACTACGGTCAATCTCTTTTGGAGGTTGGCCGTTTTTTGGTTTTGGGGGCTTCAGGCGCGTACCGTACTACAATCAGCGAAGGCCCGGAAAGCAATTTATGTACTCGTTGTTGTACCAGGGTTTTACGGATGACCTCTGTTGAGCGTGTGCCATCATTCTCAGGGTAATCGCAAGAAACCCCCTCCCAACCCTCCCCACGGGGCAGGACTATTGATAACGCTACGCGTTTTTGGGCTAAATGCCTGACTGCGTCGTAAGTAAAGAACTAAGAAACGGCAGTAAAGTGAATTATTTGCCGAATCTTAGTAAGTAATGTATCTTTGGATAAAACAGCTACTACAATCGCAAAGTCATCCTTACATATTGAAGCATTTCGAGAGCACTTTAGGGAAGCTACCAAGTTTTCTGTTAGTGACATCACTCAGTTTTACCAGAAGTTTGAAGAGATTGTCAAAAGGTCAACGGTAGATTGGCGGATATACAAACTAAAGAGTGAGGGAATAATTCATCGCCTTTCAAGGGGTAACTATTCTCTAAGCGAAGTACGGCATTACGTGCCATCGGTTACTCGCGAAAACAAGCTGCTTTATACCAGATTTAAAGCGCAATTTCCATTTGCGGAAGGATGCTACTGGGATACGAAATGGATCAACGAATTCATGTTGCATCAACCTGCCTGGTTTTTCAGCATACTCGAAGTAGAAAGGGAGGTCATGGAGTCCGTTTTCTACGAAATGAAAGAGCTGGGGCAGGAGACTTATCTCAACCCTTCTGACGAGATAATTGACAAATACATCACGAGTGAAAGATTTACGTTGATCATTCTGCCACTAGTGTCAGAGGCACCCACCCAGGAGATTGATGGAGTCCGTACCATCACGGTTGAAAAAATGCTAGTAGACTTAGTCAGTAACGAGTCGCTGTTTGCTGCTCAACAAGGATCGGAGCTGAAGCGGATTTTTAAATCGGCCCATGAGAAGTACGCGGTAAGTGAAGCCAAATTACTTCGGTACGCTAGTAGGAGAAACCGTAGGAACGAAGTGAAGACTTTACTTCAAGAAGTCCAAAGAAACGGCAATGAATGCTAGTTTTTGCCAAATCATAGTACAATGATCAACACCGCATCATTAGAGGAAGAGTGGATTAGAACAATTGCCCGAAAGCAAAAGTCAGACCCAATCCTGGTGGAAAAGGTAGTGAGGGCACTCTACTTATTGGAGCTGCTTCAACAAAGTGAATTGCCGTTCATCTTCAAAGGTGGTACTGCACTGATGCTGATGCAAGCTGAACCCAGGCGTTTCTCTATCGATATCGATATCATCGTATCGGATAAGCCTGATAATATTGAGCAGTTTTTTGCGGGAATCATTGGGCAGTCCGACTTTATTGAGTACAAAGTGGACGAGCGACCGACTAAATCCAGTATTGAGAAGGCTCACTACAAGTTCTACTACCAGCCGGTATCCAACGCAAGAGCGGCATCGGAATATATCCTACTGGATATTCTGTACGAAGACAGTCACTACGGAGGTTACACCCAGGAGATAGCCATCGCGTCTCCATTCGTAAAGGCGGATGAGCCAGCAATTAAGGTGACGGTGCCAATGCCAGAAGCCATATTGGGCGACAAGTTAACGGCATACGCCCCAACTACTACCGGAATACGCTACGGAGTTGGTAAGGAAGTAGAAATCATCAAACAACTGTTTGATGTGGGGCACTTGTTTAGCATGGTTAACAATATGAAGACCATCGCCTCCGTATTTGATCAGTTTGCTAAAACAGAACTAGCATATCGGGCGATTGATGCCAGTTCAGATGATGTGTTAGAAGACATTATACAAACCGGCATAGTCATTTGCACCAGAGGCAAATCTGGCGAAGGAGACTTTGATCAATTACAACTTGGGATAAAAAACATTAGAAACTTTATCTTTTCGGAGCGTTTTCATATTGAAAGGGCGATAGTCTTATCCGCTAGGGCCAGCTACTTAGCGGCATTGATCAGAGTAGGAGGGGCGAAGATCAACCGTTTTACGGAGCCGGGCGAGATAGCCGGTTGGATGATTGAACAACCATTTGAAACCAGGCTTAACAAATTGAAAAAATCAAGCCCGGAAGCTTTCTTCTACTGGTATCAAACGGCTCAACTAATTTCTCCAGCGAAATAATGGGAAACATAGAAAGCTGCTGGCATTTAAGGGATTCGCCTAAAGTTGTCAGAGCTTTTATGTTTTTTTTTGTGAAGGAAAATGTACCAACACTCCGTTTCGCAACTCCCCGCTACCTGAACCCCCTGACAACCAAAGAGCCAGTCACCCGCTTGTGGGAATTGAACCTCACCCGCCAACCTTACTTTTGACACACCGCCGTCCTTCTTTGTCTTTGACATGGGCTGGTTATTCGTTCTTTGAGTTGTAGTAAACCAAAGATACAGGCGGTGGCTTTTTATGAAACAATAATAAGAGCGTTCAAACGCAAATGCTCATGCGACAACGCCGTTATTACTTCTAAAAATATGCGCTCCAGAAACCTTCAATAAACGCTAAGACATCTTAAAAGCTATAGCTCGAAGTTACTCCGTTCCCGTATAAGGTTTCCTTAGGAAGCCCTGATAAATTTCGGTTGGCCAAAAAGGCTCGTAAAGAAAGATCGGCCCTACCGAGCTTGACGCCTATACTTAGTCCCATCGAAATCTTACCTCTTCCGTTTCGATCACGGAACATCTCGGGTAAAAGGGGGCCATTGAGATCATTAGGATTTACTGACGATGGCGCAGTTTGTTCGAACCTGATCAGCAAGTCGTAACCAATGATAAATTCGCTGTAGAGCGTGGGCGAACCCTTCGTAATATAAAATCTGGGGCCAACTGACAATCGAATAGTTTGTTCTCGCTTATAAGGATGCCTTTGGTCAACGTTTCCCGCAACCTCATACTGGAAGTGCTCCAGCCCAAAGTGAAATGCGCTACCACCGTCAGGGCCCGACGGATAATAATAAGCCCGACCACCTACGGTTAATGCCGTAGAGGATAAGTCCCCAAACGAAGCACTGATTACGCTGTTCAAAATTCGTGGAGATAGTCTCGAAAAGCCTACCGTCGCGGCAAAGGACCAACTGGACGCTTTTACAACTGGCTGTTTTACTACTTCTCCAGTGCAGGCGTAAAACTCTTTAAACAGCCTGATTAAGGACTGTTCGTCATACGTTGCTGAAATAATCTGAGCAGAGAAAGAATTGCACTCGCTGAATTGCTTCAGCAAGAAGCTACGAAACCCATTCATCTCGATGGTAACATTTTCCTGGTCCCGGTAATTTCTACGGTAGATACCGTATTCTAGGTACTTTAAGGTGCCATCCGCATAACGAAAAAAGTAGTGATCTTCCCCTCGTTCGTCGTAGAACTGCATCAGCTCTACACTTCCGCCGATCAACACTTTTAGTAGTGCGAAGGTAGACCGGTCTACCTTATCCTTACTAGCGACTAGTTCTCCCTTTTTTCTAGGAGAAGCATTGAACTCAACCGTTTGACCTATATACTTCTGGTCTCCTACTAAAAGTATGGAAATACTAGAGACATCGAATGACTGAGGAGTACTTTTCTTATCCGTCCGGAACTCAATTTTTTCAATCGCTCCAGACCACTGTCGGTCATCAACCTCTCCGACCATTTTCTTCCCACTGACGGTAGTTAAATTGGCAGATTTCCAGTTAGACTGGGCGTCAGCGGTGGAAAACATTATTAAAAGCACAAAAATTAGGGAAAAGGTGTTTTTCATTGGTGTTGGGGTTAACTTAGAAAGCTATCGGTAAACGATAAGATTTTATAGGAATAGGAACTATCGCTCGGAAGAAGTCAGGGGCAATAATTTCTAGCTTAGTATAAAGAAACAAATGTTTTGCACAACAATTAATGGGTGGTGGAAAATGTACCAACAACCTGTTTTGCCTTCTCCCCCTACCTTAACCCCCTGACACCCAAAGAGCCAGTCACCCGCTTGTGGGTCTACATAAGCAACTACGGTTAACCTCTTTTGGGGCTTGGCCGTTTTTTTGTTTTGGGGAGGCTTTAAGCCTTTGGGGGAAGACATCATCTGGAAGTATAACGGATAAGACCGCTCGTCCGCTGAGGCGGGAGGAACGACCTGACTCGGCGGCCGAGAGGTCGACTGGGCTGAGCGTGGAGGCGGTGGCCATCTGTTTCGTACTGTGACGCTTTTGCGTCACGGGAGATTGTCTGGAAGCACAACTACAATTCAAGAGTCGCTTATCAGCGACGCGATCGTCGAAATTCTGGAATGCGTTTGTTCCGTTCCAACGAAGGCCATCAACCGCGCCGCCGGAGATATGGGGAAGGCTGTGGAGGTGTAGTTAGTCGGACAATTACACAGGATCCCTCGTTTTTTAAACAATTTAGGTATTTATACCTATATAGATAGGTGAAAATACAGCACTTAAGTATGGATGGGCGCATTAAATTTACCACGTAGTTATGAGGAAGTATTCATTTCTATGTGTACCTCCTTAAATCAGCTTAAATAATGGAATCGTCAGTACCTATAGTCGCCTCGGTCATTCCAGATCAAGTGCGAAGCGGTTTTACTCCCCTTGTTTACCAGCTTTTACAAAAATTAGCTGGAGTGACCGAGTCCACTATAACTTAATTGGGGGTAGCTCTTGTCGGTCAGAATGGCCTTGATGGTTGTCTGTAGGCTCCGCATTGTTTTCATCTTTCTTTAATCCATACTAATGAAACAAACATACACCGTAGGGCAGTATCTAGTAGATCGCTTACTGCAAATTGGACTAAATGATCTTTTCGCGATACCTGGAGATTACTGCGCAGATTGGGTGCAGAACTATGTTGAGCCCAGCCTCATAAACCGAATTGGGCCAACCAATGAACTAAATGCTGGCTACGCCGCAGATGGCTACGCCCGGTTAAATGGCGTCGGAGCCATCTGCGTAACTTATTCTGTAGGGGCATTAAGTGCAGTGAATGCGATTGCGGGGGCTTACGTGGAAAAGGTTCCGGTCATTGTGATCAATGGTGCCCCCAGTGTGGCCAAGACGCTGCAGTACCAGCAGACGGGCTTCAGTTGGCACCACTTTATCAATGGGCATAAAACGGATTTGCGCATTTATGAAAACATCACCGTAGCCGCCGTAAGGGTAGATGATCCGGCTTTTGCCCCCAACCAGATTGACTTTGTTTTGCAGCAATGCATTACCCAGAAAGGACCGGTTTATCTGGAGATTACCGAAGATATGTACGATTTGCCTTGTGTCAAACCCGTTGGCACCTTGCTGCCGGTTAAGCGGTTGAGTGACGCCGATAATTTGGCGAAAGGTATCGCGTTGCTAAAGGCTAATCTGGAGCGGGCCAAAACCCCGCTTATCTGGACGGGTGTCGAAATTGACCGCTATGGCTTGCAGGAAAAGTTGGAAAAGCTGCTCATGAAACTTGACATCCCTTACGTCTCCACCCTTTTAGGCAAAGCGAGTATTTCGGAATACAACCCCTTGTTTGCGGGTGTTTTTGACGGTAAAGGTTCACGGGAGGAAGTCCAGGAGCTGGCGAAAAACGCTGATTTCATCCTGGGCCTTGGCGTCTGGACCACCGACATCAATAACCTGGGGACGGCGCTAGACTACGGCAAGACAGCTTTTCTGGCGCACGATGCCCTCCACTTTAATACTAATGATAACTTCCAGGGGCAGGTATTGCTGGAGGATATCATTGATGGCCTGCTGGAAGACACGCCTGTGTGCCAGAAGTATTCCCCTGCCATAGCGCCACCAGAAAAATTAACCAAGGCCGATCCGAATGCCCAAGTTACCTATCAGGGTTTCTACGACTTCATTCCCGAATACATCGATGAAAACACCATCATCGGGGGAGGAACCAGCCTGAATTATTTTGGGACGATGCTCCTGAAAGTAGGATCGCCCGGAGGCTTTATCGCCCAGGCAGCCTATACCGATATTGGCTACGTGACGCCAGCGACTACCGGCGCTTGTATGGCCATGAAAGATGATCAAAGAATGATGGTCTTCGCCGGAGATGGGGGCTTTCAAATGACCGCTCAGTGTATCTCCACCCAAACCAGGCTGGGCCTGAATCCGATCATCTTCATCATGGACAACGGTGTCTACGCCATTGAACAGTGGTTGGCGGGCGCCGACGTCTTCAAGCCAGGAAGTGATAAGCCCTTCTTCCCGCTGTGCGAGCTTCACGAATGGGAATACAGCAAGCTGGCCGAGGTATTTGGCTGTAAAGGCTGGAAAGTAGCAACCTACGGAGAATTAAAAGTAGCGGTGGAAGCAGCACTGAAAAACACTGCCTTGCCCTCCATCATCCAAGTGAAAATACCCAAACACTCTATTCCGGATAATGCGCGTTGGAAAGTGGATTTATCCTGATTGTTTCATTTGCTAAGCAAAAACAAAAACCATGTCTGAAAAGAAAAAAAGTACTGATTGTCTCCACGTACGGAGCGTAAGGGAGTATACCCCCGAAGTCCTCAAGATACCCGCTGATTACGGCGTACTCAAAATACTGGAAGGTACCTGGGTAAACCACAACCCAGATGACGACCCCACGGGGTGGGGCGTACTCACCATCTGCATGCCTTCTCCCGGAACCAACTCCGAAACGCTGCCCGGGAAGTATCGTTTCCTCTGCGAAAAATACACCGAAGAACTTACCTTCAAACTGGTGGGTGGGAGCGTCCGCAACCGTGGGGGGGCCAATGAGCAATTCAACGGAGCGGTCACTTACGAGACCGCCATCCAAGACCTGAATGGGGTGGGACTACACGCAGAAGCCGGCATGTACCTGTACCTGAACGACATGTACAACCACCCCGCCACGCATGAATCGGTAAAAACCGATATCGGGTACCCCGAACTTAAGGCGGGAGATGGGGCGAACGGCCCGGACTTCATCCCCAAATACTCCGTTTCCCGCAGTGGTGCTATTCCCCACGGCAGCACCATAATGTTGTTGGGCAATGATTCAGCGCACGATGGCGCACCTCCGTTCCCCTCTGGCGATGCCGCCTGGGATTTTAATCACCTGGCCATCTCAAAGACTATGGGTGGGGCCGGTACGACCCCCGACACACCCATTAATCTCGACCAGCCTGCGCCTCCCTGGGTCCACGATAAGGAATTACCGATCAAATGCCCGAGTGGCAACAGGACCTACACGCAGCGCATCCTTGCCCATGAGCTGTACCCATATTCCGTAAGGCCAGATCTGGTCCTGCGCGACAGACTCAAGGAACAGCAGGTTACCAAGTACTCCCTGATCGAAATGTCGACCAAAGAGAATGGCGGCCCTCAGGGCAGCGTGATCAACTCTCCCTTCACGGAAAGGTACACGCCAGTGCGTGAAATGGATTTCCGGATGTGGATCGAAACAATCTTCGAGGATGGCGAGGAAATCCTGCAGTTGCAGTATGAGCAAATTCAGTATTTCGAATTTCAGTTCGGTACGGGGGGAGGAACCACCCGTTGGCCACACATTCAGGTAAACACCCTCCGTAAAAAGAAAGACTAATCACGCAAATCAAGGGCTAAAACCAGGAGGTCCTTGCATGGACCTCCGAGCGTCCGCCCTTGGACTTTTACTAACCGGAAAAAAAATAAAACCATGAAGAGCAAGAAATCAAGATCATCAGACGTCCTTATCGTCGGCGCAGGAGTCTCCGGGCTCTATGCTGCCTGGCGATTACTGAAGGATAATCCCAAACAAAGCGTCACCATCATCGAACGCTTAGACCGAATTGGCGGCCGCCTGGATACTGATTTGATCAAAATCAGTGACGAGAACACCAAAGGCAAAAAAAACAGCTCAGTAGTCCGGGACGAAGAGGGAGGTATGCGCTTTACCTACGAGATGAAGGAGTTGATGAGTTTGTTTTATGGCCTGCAACTCTGCGATGAAATCGTAGACTTCCCCATGACCACTAATCGCTACATGGTGCGTGGGCACAGCTTTACGACCGACGAGGCCGCCGCAAACGACAATGCCATCTGGGGAGAATTGTACGACCTGGCTCCCGCTGAACAATACCAAAGTCCGGGAACCATCCTGAATACGATCTACAACCGCATCCTCCGGGCTAACGGCGTGGATAAAGCTCCGGAAAACCCTACGCCTGAGTTCTGGCAGGAATTTCGCCTGGACTACAAGTGGAGCGGCACTCCCCTAAACCAATGGCAGCTCGGCGGATTATTCAAAGCCATGGGCTACTCCCAGGAATGTCTGAAGATGATGATCGATACCGTAGGCTTTCAGGCACCTTTCCTGTCGCTGGTCAGCGCAGGAGAAGCCTGGCAGATCCTCGAAGACTTTCCGAAAAACCCCCACTACCACACCTTTAAGTACGGGTTCAGTACCCTAACCAAAGCGCTCCAGAAAGAGGTCGAAGAAATGGGCGGCCGCATCGTACTCGGTGTGAACCTCCGGGGAATCACCAAGTCAGGAAAGGACAAATACGCACTGGAGATAAGCCCGGCTGGCCCGCAGGGAAAAAGTTTCCAACATGATGTGAAGACCGAAACCATGGAGGCCGCTAAAGTTATCTTGGCCATTGCGAGCAATGCCATGCAGAAGGTGTTCATCAATTCCCCAATTCTGAACAAGGGGGAAGGAGCAATACAGTTATGGGAGGACATCCACTCCATCGTGAACATGCGGTTGATGAAAATCAACCTCTACTTTGAACGCCCCTGGTGGCGCGATGGAGATACCGGGCAGCCTGCCATTGATTTTGGCCCCTCGTTTACCGATTTACCGGTCAATGCAGTCTATCCCTTCTATCCGGTAGACGGGCCGTTCAATGTAGCTCCGGCTGCGCTCACTATCTATTGTGACTACGACAACACCAAGTTCTGGCAAGGGCTGCAGAATGTAGGACCACTTTTTGATTCGCCGTTGCAGCAGGAGCACAGCAAAAAACCCCAGGTACTGTTTGCTGCCTCCCAGGCCGTAGTCGACGAGGCCCTCAAACAGTTTAAACAGCTCTTCAAGACCCACCACGTGCCAGCGCCGGTGATGACGAGCTACCGTAACTGGGATGGCGAAGATGACTTCGGCTATGCCTACCACCAGTGGGGAATCAATACCAATGACAGAGACGTCATAAAAAATATGACCACGCTGGTGACAGGAGAAAAAATCTATAGCTGTAATGAGGCCTGGTCCGATATGCAGGGGTGGGTCAATGGTTCCCTCCGATCCACTGACTTAGTTTTGACGCTCAAAGAGTTTGGGTTGAAAAAAATTGACGAGGAGTATCACGGATGTCCCAATCCGGATCCTAAATCGTAAGAGCTTGTAGGTCGGAAGCAGCTCGTTCCCAACAAGCTCTAAGTGTTGTGAGACCGGTACCTGGCATCCGTTAGGTACCGGTCTCCTACCCTTACTTTTTTATTAAATCTAAGCGGTGGTATCGAGTTTATCGCTTTTTTGGGCGCGGACGCAGGATGCAATGGACGTTTTAAAAGCAAGGAAAGCCCAATACAACAGCCACCAAAAGCGATTGGCTGAAAGTGAAGGACACCCAGGTCAGCCTCACCCATCCTGATGCCCGCTCCCTGATTATTGGAATGATGGAGCGTCCAGTTAATGACCTATACGCCATAGATGAACGGATCAAAATAGTAGAGACCGTACCAGAGCGAAAAGAAGTTAAAACGCTTGTTCTTAAATCTTTAGAAATTGCTAGATCAAAAAACGAATAGCCCCTACCCTGTTTTCCTAGTCCATCATCCCCTCTAGCAAAGCCTTCTCCGCCTCCAACACCTCCAGACGTTGGTACACATCCCGTCCCGGCAACTGATCAGCCCGACGGACAATCCCATACAGGTAATTGACCTGGGCAATAAGCATCGGCTGCATGTAAGTGCCTTTAGCCGTAACCAACATTTTCTCTAATTTCTTGAGTTGCTCCAGCTCTTTTTGCTGCTCCGCCGTCAGCTCACCAGTCTCTTTCAGGACCTTTTGTTTTTCCTTGACCTCCTCGCCCATCTTTTTTACCTCGGAAAGTAGCGCGATGATGTCCAGTGCTACGGACTCCTGCTCCTGCACATCAGCCAGGCTCACCCCACTGGCGGCGACTTTCGGGTCGAGTTTTAGGGCGAAGTTTTCCTCCATGGTCTTACCGTCTACGGTAAACCGAACGGTGTAGGTGCCGGGGCGGACCATGGGGCCGCCGGAGTACCGCTTGCGCTCGGAGGCATCCCAACTTCCGTGGTGCCGCATGTCCCACCGGAAACGGTGGAGCCCCGACTTACTGCTCAGCTTACTGTTCAGGTTGTAGGCCACATCGTTGGTCGCCATGTCCCGCACGACTTTAGTAGCTACGCTGTCCTGGTTGCCGCTCACCAGCGTACGCACCACTTTCCCGGAGGCATCCAGGAATTCCATCTTGATCGGCTCCGTCACGCCTTCGGGGAGGTAATAATCAATGTCCATCCCCGGCAGCGGATAATCGACGTGCTCACTGCCACTGCGCCCGCGGTAGCGGTAGCGGATATGGTCGCGGGGCCGGAACAACCGGGCAGCCGACGCCTCCAGCTGCTCGGCGCCCTGGTGTAAACTCGAGAGGTTATCCATTATCCAGAAGGAACGGCCCATGGTGGCCAGTACCAGGTCCTTTCGGTGGACCTTGATGTCGCTGATGGGGGTAACCGGCAGGTTACGCTGAAAGGACTGCCAGTTTTTGCCGTCATCAAAGGAGAGGAACAGACCAAACTCGGTCCCGGCGTAGAGCAAGCCTTCCCGGTCGGGGTCTTCCCGTACCACCCGCACCGGATGATCCGCCGGGATACCGTTATCCCCGTCCGTCAGCAACGCCCAGCTTTTGCCGTAGTTGGTCGTTTTGTAGATATAGGGCTTCCAGTCGCCCAGTTGGTAACGCATGGACGTGAAGTAGGCTTTTCCGGCCTGATGGAGAGAAGGTTCCACGCAGTCGACCCGTCCGCCTCCGGGGAGGTCCTTGGGGCTTACTTTTTCCCAGTTGGCACCGCCGTCCCGGGTGACGTGCACCGGACCGTCGTTTGCACCGACCCAGATCACGCCTTTCTCGACCGCAGACTCGCGGATCGCATAAATCGTACTGTAAAACTCCTCTCCGGTAATGTCCCGGGTAATGGGTGAGCCGGAAATCACCTGCTTGTCTTCTTCAAAGGCCGTGAGGTCCGGAGAAATGACCTCCCAGGTCTTTCCCTCATCCGTAGTCTTATGGACAAACTGTGAGGTATGGTAAATGACGTTCGGATCGTGCGGAGAAACGTGGATGGGCGATACCCGCTGGAAACGGAATTTCAAGTCTTTGGGGTTATGCCCGTACATATAGGCGGCGCCCACATCGTAGCTCTGCTCCTGCCCCGTTTTCTTGTTGTAGACACTGAAGCGCCCCTTGCAATTTGAATAAACGATGTCGGGATTGCCCGGTTTGGGCACGGCCGGCCCCGTTTCGCAGCCCCCCGTATTCATCACCAGTCCGATCGCGCCAGCCTGGTGGCTGTAGGGCGGAAGGCTGGGTACGGAGATAGTGGTGTAATTGTCCTGCTGCCCGGCGTAGAGCCAGTAGGGGTACTGATCGTCTACTTCCAGGGTATAGAGTTCTGCCGTGGGCTGATTCAGTTGGGTCGACCAGGTTTTGCCACCGTTGTGGGTGACGTTGGCGCCGCCGTCGTTCGCCTGGATGAAAAGCTGGGGGTTATCCGGATTGATCCACATGTCGTGATTGTCGCCGTGGGGCGGGTTGAGGCGCTTCCAGGTTTTACCGCCGTCGATGGACTTCAGATAAGGAGTAGACATTACGTATATGATGTCGGTATCCTGTGGGTCGACGTCAATATTGGTGTAGTAAAAGGGACGGATGGAGAGGCTTTTGTCCTTGGAAACGTGGGTAAAGCTTTCACCTTGATCATTGGAACGGTACAAACCGCCCTTGCCGGCGGGGGCTTCCACCAGGGCGTAGAGCAGGCTGGGGTTGGCCGGGCTCACGGCCAGGTCGATCTTCCCGACGATGCCGGAGGGGAGTCCCGCTTCGAGTTTAGCCCAGGTGTCGCCGCCGTCGACGGATTTATAGATCCCGTGTTCTTCTCCCCCACTGATGATGGTCCAGGGTTTCCGCTCGGCCCGCCATACCGTCGCGTAGATGATGTCCGGGTTGCTGGGCATGAATTCCAGGTCCGCTGCGCCAGTTTGCTCCGAAAGGAACAATACTTTTTCCCAGCTCTTGCCACCATCCTTCGTACGGAACACACCCCGTTCCGGGTTGGGCGCAAAGGCATTCCCAATGGCCGCGACAAAAACGACATTGTGATTGGTCGGGTGGATCTCGACGGCGCCAATGTGTCCGGTCTTGTCCAGGCCAATGTGCCGCCAGGACTTCCCGGCATCGACGGACTTATACACCCCTTTTCCGGTGATCACGTTGGAGCGCAGTCCGTCCGAACCCGTACCGACGTACACGATATTTGGGTCGTTTTGCGCTGCCCGGATCGCGCCGATCGACGGGGTAGCAAAAAAGCCGTCGGATACATTGGACCAACTCGTTCCATAGTCCTCAGTTTTCCATACGCCCCCTCCGGTAGCCCCCATGTAGAAGACGTTGGGTTGGGTCCGTACGCCGGCCACGGCTGTGGCACGCCCGCCGCGGGTAGGGCCAACATTGCGGTACTCCAGGTGGTCTAATGCGATTTGGGCCGGCAATTCGGCGACCGCCAGGAAGCAAAATAGAAGTAGTAAAGTCGCTTTTTTCATTACAGGAATTGCTTTTGAGGTTCTACAGAGTAAATATAACCGTTACGAAATGGTTTGTCTTTAGCGACAACCACCATGGCCATAGACACTTACTTTTTAGTTAGAACTGAGGTGTACGCTTTCGAGACTTGATGCCTCATTTATGCGCGCTCCTTTCAACCTTATTTTTGGACTTAGGGCGATGACCGCAGGTGCAAAGGGAGCCCTAAGCGCAGTGAAGTTTAGACAACTGCTCCATCTCTTTTATTAATTCTTTAAACCTTGGAAGTATCTATGACACATTTTATGCAATACTCCTTACCCGTGTCTCTACGGCTAAGAAAAGAGCGCGTGATTAGTCCGTTGGGCCGAACTTAAACCGCTTATTGTGCAACAACGCAATGCTTATAACAATGCCACCCAAGTCATTCTACTTCTGGAATGGTTGCGTTCTTACACGGGAGCTTCCGGACAAATGCGTATATTTAAATGTAGGGTGTTCAGTCTGATAAGTTTTCCACTCACCGCTTTCTAGCCCTCAGAATACGCCAAGCCAGTAGTTAAAACGATGCATTTACGTACCCTCCCGGCAGGGAGGTGTGGCGGGATATCATGTAAGGTGTAGGAAGTCTTTTGAGCGCTAAAAACCGTCGGGGAGAATCCCTATCAGACGGAACACCCTACAACACAGTGCGGGACAGTACCACTTAGAAAAATCGCTTCTTTATAGCGGAGGGGAGCCCATTCCGGGCACACACACACACCGAATAGCCGTCCATGTTCGGATCTGCTACAATACGTCGCATATTCCTGGCCGCTCAACTCAATAAGAAAATTATTTAGTATAATGAGCTAAAAGCCAATGAGAATTCTGCTCCCTTTTTTACTAGCCATCAGCCTTTTGGGCTGTGAGTCCAAGAAGGACAACCAACGCCATATTGATGGTTTGAATGAACCTGTCGAAATCATCAGAGATGAATGGGGCATCAATCACATCTACGCTAAAAATCAACAAGACTTGTTTTTTGCACAAGGATATGCGGCAGCAAAAGACCGCCTGTTTCAGTTCGAAATCTGGAGACGCCAGGCCACCGGGACGGTAGCTGAGATTTTAGGCGAAAATGAAGTGAAGAGAGACATTGGTACCAGGCTCTTCAAATTTCGTGGAGATATGACGCAAGAAATGAACCACTATCATAAAGACGGTGAAGGCATCATTACTGCTTATACCCAAGGGGTGAATGCCTATATAGACGAAATATTGGCCACGCCAGATCAGCTTCCAATAGAATTCAAACTGCTCAACATAGTCCCTGAAAAATGGACGCCTGATGTGGTCATATCCCGGCACCAGGGCCTTTTGGGCAATATTGGGGAAGAGTTAGACATAGCGCGTGCCGTGGTGAAGCTAGGGCCTGAGAAGGTCAAAGACCTAAAATGGTTCCACCCACAAGACCCAGACATTAACCTTGATCCAAGCATCAACCAGAAGCTACTATTTGATGATATTTTAGAATTGTACAACGCTTATCGAACGCCCGTTAAGTTCGAGCAAAGTGACGTACTGCCAGAATACAGGAATTTGACGACCGAAAATGCGCTCGGATCAGTGCGTCAACAAAAGGAGGATCCGCTTGCCATCGGTAGCAACAACTGGGTGGTTGATGGTACGCTAACCGCAGATGGCAACACGTATATGGCCAATGATCCACATAGAACCATTGCCGTTCCTTCGCTTCGGTACATGGTGCATTTGGTAGCGCCAGGGTGGAACGTGATTGGTGGCGGTGAGCCAGAAATTCCCGGCATTTCTATCGGGCACAATGATTATGGTACCTGGGGGCTGACGGTCTTCCGTACCGATGGTGAAGACTTGTATGTGTACGATTTAAATCCAGAGAATACCAATCAGTACCTATACAAGGGGGCCTGGGAAGACATGAACGTTATTACCGAGACGATCAAGGTGAAGGACAAAGCGGATGTGAACGTAGCGCTTCAATATACCCGCCATGGCCCAGTCACCTATGTAGACGCCCTAAACAATAAGGCTTACGCTGTTCGTTGTGCGTGGCTCGAAGTGGGCGGATCACCCTATTTAGCCTCTCTGCGTATGGACCAGGCAAAAACCTGGGATGAATTCCGCGACGCCTGTAACTACAGTCATATCCCTGGCGAAAATATGGTTTGGGCAGACAAAAAAGGAAACATTGCTTGGCAATCTGTTGGCATTGCCCCCATTCGCAATAATTTTAGCGGACTTGTCCCCGTCCCCGGAGATGGCAGGTACGAATGGGATGGCTATTTACCCATCATTCAAAAACCAAATACGCTAAACCCTCCAGAAGGCTTCTTCGCCACCGCCAACCAAAACGTAACGCCAGCCAATTATGAGCATTGGGATGCCATCGGATTTTCTTGGTCGGATCCCTTCCGTGGCGATCGCGTTGAAGAAGTACTTGGTGCGGGTAAAAAATTGAATATGGATGATATGAAAGCTTTACAAGTTGATGATCATTCGATTCCAGCAAGTGTTCTTGTGCCTTTGCTGTTAGACCTTCCCCTTACCGGAAAATCGGCCGAAGCGCAGGCTAAACTTCGGGGATGGGATTTTACCTTGGCACCAAATTCTATTGAGGCAGCCATCTATGTGGCCTTTGAAAATGAGCTAAGCTCCCTGGCCAGTTCAAGGTTTATTCCAGCGTCTGCGAAAAGCCATATTGATAAGATTCAAATGAAAAAATTAGTGGATTGGCTTGTTGAACCTGACAGCAGATTTGGACCAAACCCGAGCCAGGGCAGAGACCAGTTTTTAGTCGATGCTTTTAATAATGGACTTGGCGATCTCGAAAAAACGCTTGGTGATGACATCAATAATTGGCAATACGGTCAGGAGAAATTCAAACACACCTATATGGCACACAGCTTAGGGAAGCTTGTGAATGCAGCCGTTAAAGCCAAACTAGATCTTGGACCGCTACCTCGAGGAGGCAATTCTTATACCCCAGGGTCAACCGGTGGTAACAACAGACAAAGCTCAGGCGCCTCCTTTAGAATGATCGTGAATACGGGGGATTGGGATACTGCCGTTGGTACAAACGGGCCGGGGCAGTCCGGAAACCCTGAAAGCCCCTTTTATAGCAACTTATTCGAACCTTGGGCCAAAGATCAGTACTTCCCAGTTTATTATTCACGCCAAAAAATAGATTCGGTTGCGGTCAACAGGACGATGTTGAGCCCTGAAAATTAAGTTTAACCCAAAAGTGCCGAGGAGTCCTTTTTCGTTGGTGTTATGTGTTACACAAAACTGTTCAACCCCCATCCCACCCTCCAAACAACGTACCTTCGCAAAATGTCCGTAGTAGTAGAAGTAAAACTCCCACCAGCCGACCTAAATGACGCAGCCGCGCTCCGTCAGGCAGTCCTCCGCCAGGGGCCGCTGGCCCCTGCTGACGTCGGTGAAATACGCGTGGAACGTCGTAGTATCGACGCCCGCAGCCGACAACCGATATTCCGGATGCGCGTGGCCATCTTGCCGCCAGGAGAGGAATTCGTCCCCGAAGCACCGATCATTGCCGGTTATCCTGAGGACGTATCGTCCGCGCCGACCGTGGCCATCATTGGTTGTGGGCCTGCCGGCATGTTTGCAGCTTTAGAACTGATCGAATTGGGATTGAAACCCATCATCATCGAACGGGGGAAAGACGTACAGGCTCGTCGTCGTAGCCTCAAGGCCATCCAGCAGTTTGGCATAGTGGACCCGGACTCCAACTATTGCTTCGGCGAAGGTGGCGCCGGCACCTACTCCGATGGTAAACTTTATACCCGGTCCCTCAAACGAGGTAATTACCAAAAAACCCTCAATATGCTGGCGGAGCACGGTGCGCAGGCAGACATCCTCATGGATGCCCACCCACACATCGGATCCAACAAACTACCGAAGGTGGTGGCCAATATGCGGGAGACCATCCTGAAGCACGGCGGAGAGATCCGCTTCGGCCATAAGCTGACCGAGCTGGAGCGTTCGGAGAAAGACCTGGAGGCCCTCGTCGTCACAAACCCTGAAGGCGAAACCTATCGCCTCGTGGCCGAGGCCTACGTCTTCGCCACCGGCCACTCCGCGCGCGATGTGTACACCCTACTGCACCGACACAAGGTCCGCATGGAGGCCAAACCCTTCGCCCTCGGTGTCCGGATCGAGCACCCCCAACCCCTGATCGATCAGATCCAGTACAACCAACGGGAACGGGAAGAAAACCTTCCCGCCAGCAGCTATAAACTCGTTACCCAAGTTGAGGGGCGGGGCGTATTCAGCTTCTGCATGTGCCCGGGCGGACTGGTAGTCCCGTCGGCTACCGCCCCCGGTGAAGTCGTGGTGAACGGGATGAGCCTGAGCCGGAGAGACAGTCCCTACGCCAACTCCGGTACCGTAGTGGCCGTAGAACTTGAAGACCTGCAGCCCTTCGCCAAACATGGCATCTTCGCAGGCCTCGAATTCCAGCGGTCCGTAGAACAAAAGATGTTTGCTTCCGGAGATGGGAGCCAGTCGGCTCCAGCCTCCAGATTGACCGACTTTGTAAAAAGTAAGATTTCTAAAGACCTGCCGGACACCAGCTACATCCCAGGCCTGCACCCCGCACCGCTGCACCAAATGTTGCCGCAGTCGATCTTTATGCGGCTGCAACAAGGCGTCCAGGATTTTGGCCGAAAGATGAAAGGCTATTTTACGGAAGAAGCCAACGTGATCGGAACGGAGAGCCGGACCTCCAGCCCCGTCCGGATTCCCCGTGACCCGGCAAGCTACCAGCATCCGGACCTGCCGAGCCTTTATCCTTGCGGAGAAGGGGCAGGCTTCGCCGGCGGTATCCTGAGTGCGGCGATGGACGGGCAGAATGTGGCGCGGGCGATTGCGGCGCGGGTGAAGGGGTAGTTTGGCTCCAGAAGTTTTCAGTTTAATGATGACCACGTAGTGGTCTAACTATATTTGCCCCGGGTGAAAGGCCGCAAAGCAGGCTTTTACCCGGGGCATGAAGAAGGGCGTAACCGTTGCGGCGCTGCGCGCCGTCAAGTTGCCACCCCCATCCATTACCCCGGGTTTCGGCGTTCCGCCTCACCCGGGGCAAATACGATTTGATCCCTCCGGAATCTTTTAGGATAGTAAGAACGAAAATTTATGGAGGCTGCCACCAAGCTATATTTATCCCCCTCAAACTAAAAGAATAATTGACAACGCCATCCCCCAAAGCCACAATTTATGCCGGCGCACTATTGCTTGTCGCCGGCGTGCTTTACCTGGGCTTTGGCGTAGATCGAATGGATTTTACCTCGCTGTTCAGCTCCTTTCTGGTCGCTTTCGGCGGGTACCTGCTGCTGGTGCGAAAGCCGGATAAGGGCAACTTGAAAATGCTGATCGGGCTGGGAATTATTCTACGGGTAGCGTTGGTTTTTGCCTTCCCGCTACTGAGCGACGACGTTTTCCGATTCATCTGGGACGGGCACCTGGTGGCGGCGGGCGTTAACCCGTTTGCGGAGTTACCTGCCTTTTATCTGGAGGTGGAAAATGCCGTGCCGGGGCTCACGCAGGAACTTTTTGACCGGCTAAACTCTCCGGGCTATTACACGATCTATCCGCCGGTGGCGCAGGGGGTGTTTACGGTGGCGGCCTGGCTGAGCCCGGGCAGTTGGTACGGCGCTGCGGTGGTAATGAAACTGTTTTTACTCGCTTGTGAACTCGGGAGTTTGTGGGTGATGTGGCAGCTTTTTGAGGCGCGGCCGCAGGTGCAAGAAACGGTTAAGGAGCAAGGAGCCCTCGCTACAACCCGACAACCTGACAACCCGACAACTCGACTACTCTTCTACTGGCTCAACCCCCTCATCCTAGTCGAAATCATGGGTAACCTTCACTTCGAGGGCGCCATGGTCTTCTTTCTCTTACTGGCCTATTACCTGCTGCAACGGAGCAAGTGGGTGGCCGCCGCCGCCGCCATGGCCGCCTCGGTGGCGAGCAAGTTGCTGCCCTTGATGTTGTTGCCGCTGCTGATTCGGCGGTTAACCCGCTTGCCACAACCCCCTTCGCGGGGAGGTGGAATTATGGACAGTGTTACCCGGCTTTTCAACAAGAACTATCTTTTAAGGCTAGTTAGAAATGCCCGCCCATTCTGGATATTCTCCCTCGCCTTCGGGATAAGCGGTGGCTTGTTTTTTGCCCCGTTGTTGTCCGAAGGGTTCCTGGCGGGCTTCAGCAGCAGCCTGGAGTTGTACCAGAAGAAATTTGAATTCAACGCCAGCTTGTACTACCTGGCACGGGCCTACGGGTACCTGGATGTAGGCTGGAACCAGATTTCCGTATTCGGCCCTTTCCTGGCGAGGGCTTCGGCGGTAGGTATCTTGTTGTTGGCCTTGCTGGATCGGCGGTCCGACTGGGCCTCCCTGCCCGTCGGTTGGTTATGGGCTTTCGTGCTGTACCTCTTGTGTGCAACCACGGTCCACCCCTGGTACCTGAGTGTGCCCATCATGCTGTGCTGCTTCACCCACTGGCGTTTTCCCCTCGTGTGGTCGTTCCTGATTATGCTGACCTACACAAATTACCTCACCGAACCCTACCACGAGAACCTTTGGTTGGTATCGGTAGAATACCTGGTGGTGGCGGGGTTTGCGTTTTGGGAGTGGCGGCGATTTCGGCCGAAGTTCTTAAACAAGCGAGGAATTATGTAATCTTCTGTCGCCCCCGCATCTATCTGTAAGCGTAGTTAACACAACTAACCACCTTGTTTTTTCGTCTTAAAGTTGACCAAGGGCGGTATCCCTGGCCAACGTTTAATCCTAAAGTCATCAGTCACCATGCGTAGCTTGCTCCTCCTTGCTCTTGTTACCCTTCTTTGCACCGGCGTCCGCGCCCAAGTTCTGACGGTAAGCGATGAATTGGTCATGCGCAGTGATACCGAGTACGACCTGATCGGTAAACTTGGCGGCCAGGTGATGCTTCTGCAGGATCGGGATACGAAACACCTGCTCACCGCCTTTGACCGAAACATGCGCCAGAACTGGGAGAAGGAACTGGAGCTGCGCGGCCGCAACATCCGCCTGCTGACCACCGTGGCCAAGCAGGATGGGACGGGCTTTCACCTCGTCTACCTCTTTCGTGACGGCGGGCGGAATTTCCTGCAACTCGACGAATACAACCCTGCCGGAAACCTGAAGGACAGCATTACATTGGTGGATTTTGGTGTCTTTAACTCTTCACCAGAAGAGGAAATTTACCGCTCTGAAGACGACACCAAGCTGCTGCTACTGATCAGCGAACAGCAAAGTAAAGCCCGCTGTGTCGGCCTGGACCTGAGCACCATGAGCCTACTCTATGACCACGAACTGGTACCGGAGAAATTCTTCTTCAACGAGGACTTCATGCAGGCCGAAATCAGTAATACGGGCGAATTGTTCTTCGTGATTGAACGCGATAATTTCAAGAGCAAACGAAAAGAGCACAAATACGAAGTGTTGACCCTGTCACCGGACCTCGCCTTCTCTACGTTTGAATTGCCGATGGGGGACAGCCTGACCTACGACATCTATTTCCGGTACGACAATAAAAACAAAAGCCTAACCGCTGGCGGACTCTACACAACTAAGGATTTTACCCAGGCCAGTGGTTATTTCTGGATCAATGTTGACCCTGAAAAGCCTGGCAGCGCGCTGCCAGGCTTTACGCCTTTTCCGCTGACGCTGGTAAGGAACATCGAAGGGAAGAGGTACAATAAAAAATCACCCGGCATCGACGAGCTCTCCGTGCGGGACCTCGTGCTGCGCCAAGATGGCGGCGGCCTCATCATCACCGAGCGGAACCGCCAGCTGGAACGCCGGAGCAATGCCAGCAGGACCCAGGTGCTCAACAGCTACGGCATCCGCCCACTGGTCGACTACCACTACGATGAACTCATCGTTTTTAGCGTACACCCAGATGGCGACTCCCACTGGAGCAATATTCTACACAAAAAGCAATACAGCCAGGACGACGGCGGCGTCTACTCCAGCTACTTCCTGATGGAGAACTCCCGGAGCCTCCGATTCCTGTTCAACGACGAAATTCGCTTCGAAAATACCGTCAGCGAATACGTGGTCAACGGAAGAGGAGAGTTTGACCGTAACAGCCTCTTTAATACCCGGGACCTGGACCTGCGCCTGCGCTTTCGCGATGGCGTTCAGGTGGCGGCCAATGAAATGATCCTGCCCAGTGAGCACCGGAACCGGCTGCGGTTGGTTAAGGTCACCTACGAAGTTAAGTAGACGGCCTGTTTTAGACGGCCAAAGGCCTTGGTAGACGCAAGGTCGCTGCGCTCCTTGCTCGGTAGACGCGCTTCGCGCTTGGTAGATTGATAGGCTACCGCATGCAGCATCCTCGCTCCGCTCGTTTGCTGCATAGACGCGCTTCGCGCTTAGTCGATGGCCTTCGGCCTTGGTAGATTGATAGGCTACCGCACTTGGCAGCTC
>JBLHRW010000027.1:0-23156 GCA_047626445.1 Neolewinella sp. | reverse complement strand
CGGCCAGCGGGAAATCTTCGCCCACTCCGCCCTCCCCATCCTGGCCGACGAAAGTTGCCAGGCCGAAGCCGACGTAGCCCGTTGCGCGGAATATTTCCATGGCATCAACATCAAGATCGTTAAATGCGGCGGCCTCCTGCCCGCCCGCCGGATGATTGCCCAAGCCCGCCAGCTCAACCTACAAGTCATGGCCGGGTGTATGACCGAAAGCAGCGTAGGCATCAGCGCCATCGCCCAACTTCTCCCCGAACTTGATTATGCCGACCTCGACGGCGCCATGCTGCTGGCCCACGACCCCGCCGAAGGTATCACCTTCGACTCGGTAACTGGTTACGCCAATTATCCGGAGCGCGCTGGAACAGGTGTGGTACTCAGGAGCTAGAAGCTACGGAGCTAGGAACTAGCTGCTAGCTTCCTAGCTTCTAGCTCCTAACCTCAATTGTCTCCCCCAAACCAGCACCTGCCCCCCATAAACGCACAGCCATAACAACAAGACAGTGAAGCTGAGGGCCTGTGCTCCGGCGTACCAGGGCTGGCTCCGCAGATCCGCCAAGTAGTATTTGTAGGCCAAAAAATCAGCGCCGGAGAGAATCGCGTAGGCAAGAATAAACAGCAGTACCCCTTTCAGCAATTTCCGAAGATACCAGAGCAACCGGGGTAAGCTGCGCGCACCGATCATGGCACGTTTGCGCCGCAAGTACAACGCACTGAAAAATACGTAGAGCGGCCAGCCAGCAAGGAAAAGTACTTGCTCGAGCCCGCCATAAAACGGATTATAGAAATAGCGGCCTTCTTCGTTTCGAAAGGAGGGGACGAGCCAGACAATCAGGAAGTAGATCGTTTGACCAATGGGTAAGCAAAGGTGCTTGAGGTCCGTCCAGCGAAATTTATAGCTGGGAAACAGGTTAATTTTTACGTGACTGAACAGCAGCACCGGCAGCCAAAGACTAAAGTATATTGGCAGGTACCGCAGCGTCGGATAGGTAGCGAGATAACCGCCAAAATCGAGCGCAAAGTGTAATTGAGTGAGCCCGCCCAGTAAGAGTAAGGTTCCGTACAAGCGATTGGCCCGCTGCTCTCCCGACTGCTTGAGAAAGAAGAGTGCACCGAGACCGAGACTCCCCGCAATGGTGGCAGCCATAATCAGCAGCGGAATCAACGTAGGGGTAGCGGGCATATGGCGAAGATAGGTAGATATAATGCCCGGAAGAACATAAAAAATGCCGACGCTATTTGAGCGTCAGCACGGAATTGGATTCAGGCGTCAATCGTTACAAAGGGAGGGGTCTCTGCTTTATTTTGCGAGGCGAAAATCCAGGTGCTTCAGGTCTTTGTAGAAACCTTTGATGTACTTGGTGATTTCACGCTTACTGCTACTAGAAAGATTATCGAAGTTGTCCACCTGCTCGAAGAGCGTGTCTTTCAGGCTGGTCATATAATCGGCAGCAGCAGTGAAGTCAGGAGTAGTGTCGTAATCCCACAACATGGTACGGTCGGTAACTTTGGTTTCGTTCAAATGGCCCATGCCACCTGCGTAGCTGGCGTTCACCAAGCCGCTGAAATCAAAGTCATAAGGAACGGCGGTGAAGGTACCCTCGATGTCTTTGAACAACTTCATGTTACGCACCATCTTAGTACCGTAGTCGCTATTGCCAATCATGTACTGGAACAGGGCCAGGGTCTCGGCGTTATTGATTTTTTCGACGGGTACGTTATAGTTATTACTGGAATTTTTCATGTTCAGGCGTCCCCGCAGTTCATCCGTATCTTCGATGAGAATGGCGTAGCTGGTGATGGTGCTGCCGTCAGCAGTATTGACATAAGTGATGGTCAGTAACTGGGTGCGGAAGCTGGCGGCGGGGTTTACGGTATTATACATCTCGTAAGCGAGTTGTTCCCGGAGCAGTGCGTCCTGCCCGGCTTCGTCGTTGGTACAATGGGTAACTAGTTTGAAGTCGTTGTGGGTGTTAAGGCCCAAGGCACGGAGGCCGGCTTTCTTAAACTGCAGCATCATCGGAGGCATTGCACAAGTCTTGCGGCGGAATTTACCGCGAACGGTAACATTAAGCTCAAGCTCATTACCGTCTTGGATAATCAGTGCTGGTAAAGAGTTCACTTTTTTACGGTAGTCCTCCAGGGTATCAAAATTTATGTGTAATTCAATTTCAGTAGTCGTATCGACGTTCCACTGATCGAAGAGGCTGGTGCCCACTTTCCCTTCGCCGCCAGTTCCGTTGGCAAAAACAGCGCAGCTAACTAAGAGGCTGTATATGATGGTGAAGAAGAAGCGTTTCATGATTGGGTTGTTATGTGGGTCTGGACTAAGAGACTTAGTTTTTTGTGAATGGTTGCACATTGATAATGAAGGCGTTACGCCCCCTGCGCTTTGATGATTCAAATATCGGGTGCCAATCTGGTCTACCGAAATTTGTTCGTTCGCTCCTTGGATTCCTTCGACGAATGCTTGTATTCCTCGATAAACGAAATGGTGACTTTTAGTAAAATCCTGCGTCTTAAGTAGTTTTGAGGACATGAGCGGGGCGTGAAGGGCAAAAGGGAAAGAGAGAAAAGGAAGAGTCGTCATCGCTTTTGGGGTGAATGCTATCACTTCTTTCCTTTTATTTCTTATTCCCTTATCGCTTTTCTCTTGGGCGCGGACGCAGGTGCAAAGGAGGTTAATTGGCCATGATCGGACACCTGCTATAGTGCTAGAAACGTGCCATAAAATTAAGTAGCTGACTGTCAACAACATACGATTAACCCCTGAGCGCATGTGTCCGTAATCGAACAGCAGGTGATCGACTTCGGACAAAACCTCGCAGGATTCTGGGGCTAACCACTAAAAACAGAAGCGCTTTAGCTAAAGACTTGCAGCATTTTCAAAAAGCCCTCCTCCGTGGGGCAAGTTGGGAAGAAGGCTTCGGGGGAGAAAGCTCATCGTAACTTCCTCCACTGTTTCCCTCAACTCTTTCTACTATGCTTACCGGCCTCCCCCTGCTTGTTGCCATTGCTGTCACCATCGTTTTTCTCATCCTCTCCGGCAGTAAGTTGAAATGGCATCCCTTCTTCGGTTTACTGGTTGGGGCTTCGGGGCTGGGAATGGCCATTGGGCTTGATTTGCCCCAGGTCATCGGTTTATTAAAGGTAGGATTTGGTGGCCTGATCGGAAATGTTGGTCTGCTGATCGTTTTGGGCAGCATCATCGGCGTTGGTTTGGAACGGTCGGGCGCAGCCCGGCGCATTGCCGACCTCCTCATCGGGGGCGGTGGAAACATAGGCCTGCGCATGGT
This sequence comes from Neolewinella sp., assembly GCA_047626445.1. Taxonomy (GTDB): domain Bacteria; phylum Bacteroidota; class Bacteroidia; order Chitinophagales; family Saprospiraceae; genus Neolewinella. The sequence goes on along the minus strand of JBLHRW010000027.1, from coordinate 19,866 downwards.
CGTACTGGGGGCGGTCATTTCCATTCCTGTTTTTTGCGACAGCGGCTTCATCATCCTGGCGGGCCTGCTGCCCGCACTGGCGCTGCGCGCCGGCGGCAAAGTAGCGCCCCTGGCCCTCAGCCTCGCCGGCGGGCTGTACCTCACCCATACCTTGATTCCGCCAACCCCCGGCCCGTTGGCCGCTGCGGCCAACCTCGGTGCCGACGGCTACATCGGTACCATCATGCTACTGGGTGCGTTGGTTAGTATACCGGTCGTGCTGGTCACCTGGAAGGCTGCTGGCTGGCTCGGAGATCGAATCAAAGCGGTGCCCCCCACCCAAAGTAAAGCGGAAGATGCCCCCTTGCCATCCTTAGTTCAGAGCCTGCTCCCTTTGCTCATCCCTATCCTGCTGATCGCCCTCGGCTCCGTCCTGAAACTCGCCACCGACGGCAAAGGCGCCGTATCCTATATACTATGGTTGTGTGATCCGACGGTGGCCTTGTCTTTGGGTTGTATCCCAGCGCTACTGTTGCCGTCGATAGTGCCTAAGACGGAATGGATCAAGGACGGGCTTGGGCTCGCTGGCCCCATTCTGATCATCACCGGCTTGGGCGGCGCCTTCGGCGCCATTCTAAAAGCTTCTTCGCTGGCCAACGACGTTGCCGGCTGGGTCGGAAACCAACCGATTTCTGCCACGGCCTTACTTTGCCTCGGCTTCGCCGTGGCCGCGCTCATGAAGTCGGCCCAGGGCTCCAGCACCGGCGCTTTGGTCATTGCTTCAAGCATCATCGCTCCGCTGCTTCCCCTCGCCGGTTTCGCCTCCGGCACCGACCTCGCCCTGATGACCCTGGCCATCGGGGGTGGCGCCATGACGGTCAGCCACGCCAACGACTCCTACTTTTGGGTGGTTACCCGCTTTTCCGGGATTGAAGTAGCCGATGCCTACCGGAGCTATACACCGCTGACGGCGGTGATGGGGGCAACGGTTTTGGTAGCAGTAGTGGTGTTGAGTTGGATTATTTAAACCTCGTCAGAAAAAGATGGGCCCGCGTCAGTGATTGTGCAATATGTTAGACACACTTATTCTTAGGGATGAGAACAAAGTAAAACGTGTTCGTTGGTATTGAGAACCGGCGCATTCCTAAGACTTACCGGGTATTGGTGGAGGTGGTTGCTGTTGTAGAGTCAACCCGCACAGCCTGAAGGCTGGGCAACCTCCACGGCCTGAAGGCTGGGCAACCTACCGCACCACCGGAATCCGCACCAAACTAGGATAAGCCGCCGAATGATGCACCGCATTCCGCGCCACCACACTCTTACTTTCATCATAGTTCCGACCACCCGTATTCAGGTTACGGTCGAAGCGAGGGAAGTTGGAGCTGGAGACCTCAATCCGGATGGCGTGTCCGGGCTTGAAGTAGTTGGCCGTCGACATCGGCGTGAGGTCAACTTTATAGACCTTGTCCTTTTCCATGAACACCTCCTTGTCGTAGCCTTCGCGGTAGCGAACGCGTTGAATGGTTTCGTCGAGGTTGTAAGCGGTACCGTCGGGGGCAACGTCGATGAGCTTGACGGTGAAGTCGGTGTCTTTGGCGTCGGAACTGACGTAGAATGTCGTCTCGATGCTACCAGCAATTTCCACGCCGTCAGCGAAGGGTTCGGTGGTGTAGACCAGGATGTCGTTGCGGGTTTCCATGGCGCGCTGGTCGAAGGCACCGCCTTTAACGGCGTTGCCGGTACAGCACACGTTACCGCCGTAACTCGGCACGGGGTTCATGGGGTCGTAGACGAAGGCGTCGGGCTTATCTGTAGACGGGGCTTTGGAGACGAGCCGGCCGTTGCCGTGCAGGGTGTTGGCGCTACCGTCGGAGTCGAGGTAGAACGTCTGCATTTGAGCGGCTGGCGGAGGCCAGGCCGTGGCCGTCTTCCATTCATTGCTCCCCATTACGTAGTACTGTACCCGCGGCCGCGCCTTCTGCTCTGCCCCTTTCAGGTGTTGCGCAAAAAAGGCTTCGATCTGCTCCTGGTAGTTTAGCCGCGCGTCGCCCACCGAGCGCTCGCCGACGATCGTGTTTTCCGTCGCCCGCGTGTAAGCGCAGTGCAGCGTCGGCGCGATGACGAGGTACTGCTCGTCGCGCATCGCCGGGTTGGTGGCGTTGCTACGCACGTGATTGAACAAGGCCAGATTGGGGCTGATGGACACGTCGTACCAACTCGTAAACCAGAAGGCCGGCACGTCGAAAGGCATGTCATCGTGGTACAGCCCACTCTCGAACCAGGCCTTACTGTTCGGGGTCCGGGTGACCAGTTCTTCGAAGATCCCCTTAGGGCCGTGCTGCGCCGAAATAATATCACTTACCGGCAGCGTTTCCAGACCGTCCTCCCACGCAACCTTCGGGTATTCCGGGGCCATATCGTGGAAGCGCTGGAGACGCAGCAGGTCTTCCCGCGCGATGCCTGGCTTAAGTTTCGGCCGCATCGGATCGTGCTGCACGGAGTACAACCAGGCGATGAACAACATCTGGGTGGCACCGCCACGGTACCAGTTGCCCTGCTCCTGGAATTTACCAATTTTACCCACGCCAGCACCGTAGCCCTGGGGCACGATGGCCTTTAGTGCGGGGTGACCCAGGCTGGCTACGGCCATCTGCCATTCGGCGGTCGAGCTGCAACCCAGTAGGCCGATATTTCCGTTGCTCCATGGGCGCTCGGCCAGCCAGGTGAAGGCATCGTAACCGTCGGTGGTCGGCGTGCCGAGAATATCCCATTCGCCCTCGCTGAAGTAGCGGCCACGCTCATTCTGTACCACATAGGCGTAGCCGGCCTTCACCCAATCGAGGGCGCGCTGGTAGGTGCGGGTGCGTTCCTCGCCGTCTACCCAGCCGTTCATCTGGTAAGGCGTCCGACTGAGGATGACGGGCACCTTTTCGTCAGTCTTGGGCCGGTAAATGTCCGTAGCCAGCCGGATGCCGTCGCGCATCGGGGCCATGTGTTTTTGCTCTACGTGGGCGATTTTGGCGAGTTCAAGATATTCAAGACTGCTTTGGGCGCGGACGCTGGTGCAAAGGAGGAGTAGAAAGAGCAAGGGAAGACAGCGCATGGTTGGTGCTTTGATGTTTTGATCTATTGGGTTAAGGTACGTTGTTCTCGTGACCTATTTCTGGGACAAACTAAAGAAGTGGTCAACTTGTTCTTTGCATCCAAACCCCGGGAATCATCAACCGCAAAACCATGCGTGCGCACGATTCAGTACTTAGATTTTAAAACACCGATGATTAAAGACTACCTACTCACCCCCTTCCAGAAATTTATTAAGCTCGAAAGTTTCAGCGGCATTCTACTTTTCTCGGCAACTATCCTGGCGATGATCTGGGCAAATTCCCCTTACGCCGAAAGCTACCAGGCATTGTGGGATATTAAAATCGGCTTTGGAACGGAAGGCTTTGGTCTCACCAAGCCCCTCATTCTATGGATCAACGATGGCCTGATGGCCATCTTCTTTTTTCTGATCGGGCTGGAAATCAAACGCGAAATATTGGTCGGCGAGCTAAATACGCTCCGCAAAGCGACCTTTCCAATCTTTGCAGCTTTGGGTGGAATCGTTGTCCCTTACGGATGCTACTTACTCCTGAACGACCGGCCGGAAACGACCGGCGGCTGGGGTATCCCGATGGCCACGGACATTGCCTTCACACTGGCCATCCTAAAGGCCCTTGGTAAATCAGTTCCCCTCAGTCTCAAGATATTCCTGACCGCCTTTGCTATTGTAGATGATTTATGCGCTGTTCTCATCATTGCCGTCTTCTACAGCGGCGGCATTGAATGGATGCTGGTGATGTATTCCCTCCTGTTATTGAGCATACTGTACGTTCTTTCGTACCGGGGTATTTACCTCAAATACCTCAACATCATCGTGGGCATAATCATATGGGTGCTTTTTCTCAAGTCAGGCGTCCACCCGACCATTGCCGGAGTGCTGCTGGCTTTCGCCATCCCGATACGTCGCAAGGTCGATGGGACAACGCTGCTTACTGGGTTAACGGCGATTACGGATAAGCTCAAAAAGTCCCCCATGGGTCCGGCACAAACGCTGAGCGATGAACAATTAGCGCACGTCGGCAACATCGAAGAGCTGGTGGAAAACTTCCACTCTCCCCTTCAACACCTGGAGCACAAGCTCCATGGTTGGGTCGCCTACTTTATCATGCCCCTTTTCGCCTTGGCCAATGCTGGTATTGCCTTCAGCGCAGGGATGGAATTGGACACTTCCTTGATCCTGACGATTTCGGTCACGCTGTTTGTGGGCAAGTGTATCGGTATTTCTCTCTTCTCTTTCCTGGCCGTCAAACTTGGCTTGGCCGAGTTGCCCGACCGGGTGGTCGCCTTACAGATTGTCGGCGTTGCCATCCTGGCCGGCGTCGGGTTTACCATGTCTATTTTCATCGCTAACCTGGCCTTCTCGGGCAGTGCAGTTTTGGTAGATTCTGCTAAGATCGGCATCCTGGTGGGATCGTTAGTGTCGGGCATTATTGGCGCGGCAGTCCTGAAGTTTAGCGGTAAGCGGAGTGGCTCAACTACGAAATAACTCCCCTTTACCAAGACGAAAAAGAGTAGCTAAAGGTCGCTTTCGTGATCGTTAAAGGCTCGATCAAAGAAAAAGAGGAGACGGTGCAGGCGGGCCAGATGCTCATCAGTAAAACCGACGAACAGTACGAAATTTGTCTGGAGGCTGGAACGCGGCTCCTATTGTTTGGTGGGGAACCGCTGCCGGATGAACCGCTATTGCTTTGGAACTTCGTTTCTCATAGTAAAGAACGTCTGGCAGAAGCCAAAGCGGACTGGCAAAACAAAGCGTTCCCATCGGTACCAGGGGACAATACCTATATTCCCTTCCCCGTATAAAAGCTAAACTAAATTCGACCATGTCTACCCGCCGCAAATTCCTCCGCCGCCTGCCCGCTCTGCTGGCAGTTCCCGTATTAACTACCCAGGCCATTAATGCCGCTACACTAGATATGCCCCAGTTGAAATACGCGGCCAATGACCAGATCAACCTGGCCTGCATCGGCCTTGGCATTCAGGGGTTCAATGACGTCAATGCGGCTTTGGAAAACCTGGGCATTAAAATGATCGCTGCCTGCGACCTATATGATGGCCGGCTAGAACGTGCAAAAGAAGTGTACGGCAAAGACCTGTTTACGACCCGTGACTATCGGGAGTTACTGGCCCGTCCGGACATCGACGCCGTCATCGTTGCCACGTCAGACCATTGGCACGACACCATCACCATTGCAGCCCTCGATGCCGGTAAGCACGTCTACTGCGAAAAACCGCTGGTGCAGCAACTGGACGAAGGCAAGGCAGTACTGGAAGCCGAAAAACGCAATCCTGGCATCCTCATCGTAGGTAGCCAGGGCGTTAGCTCCATTCTTACGGAGAAAGCACGGGAGGTTTACCAGAGCGGTGAACTGGGCGACCTCGTCATGATCGAAACTTTCAATGACCGTTTCAGTGCCATGGGGGCCTGGCAATACTCCATTCCCCGTGACGCTTCGCCGGACACCGTTGACTGGAATGCCTTCCTGAAGGACACAAAGAAAATGCCCTTCGACCCTACCCGGTTTTTCCGCTGGCGTAATTACCAGGATTACGGAACAGGTGTTGGCGGTGACCTCTTCGTTCACCTGTTTTCTGGCGTGCACCGGATACTAGACTCTATGGGCCCTAATCGGATTTTCGCAACCGGTGGGCTCCGTTACTGGGAAGACGGGCGGGATGTACCCGACGTCTTCATCGCCAGCTGTGATTACGGTAAGCAGGCGGGACATCCAGCTTTCAACATGCAACTGCGGGTCAACTTCGTCGACGGTGGTGGCGGTGGTTCCATGACACGGTTAGTAGGTACAGAAGGCAGCCTAGAACTAGGATGGGGCTCCATCACCCTGAAACGAAACAAGCTACCCGTTGCCCCCGGCTACGGTGGTTGGGACAGCTTCGATACTTTCGCAGCGCCGCAGCGCAAGGAATTCGAACAATGGTACAAAGCGAAGTACCCGGCCGCCACGCCAGAGGTAGAAGGCCCGAAGGAATGGACTTACCGGACGCCGGAGGGTTACTCCAACCATGTCCACCACTTCAACAACTGGTTCACGGCCATTCGGGAGAACGGCAAGGTGGTGGAAGATGGTGCTTTTGGCTTCCGTGCTGCGGCACCTTCGCTGGCTGCGAACGTTAGTTACTTTGAAAAGAAGGTGGTGGATTGGGATCCGGTGGGGATGCGGGTGGTGTAGAAGCCGGCTTCATAGCTCAGAACGCTTCGAGGTCCTAAGTCATTCACTCTGCACTTCGAAGTGTTTCGAAGCCGAAGCGCAGCGTAGGAGTTTGGTTGACCTGCGGGCGTCCGGACGTTTGGGGGCAACGCTAAAGAACGCTAATCAAACAAATAGTAGCTTTACAGACCCTATCACCTTCAAAAGCTTTATTCTCGATGCGTTTAGTTCTATCCACCCTCCTGTTTTCCTTTTTACTAGTTGCTTGTGGTACCGGTCATGCTCCGGTCTCACATACTGAGCTGACGGGAAAATGGGAAGTCGTTGACCTAAAAATAGATTCAGATTATATCGATGCTAATCCCAAATTCAAGCAGGGAGTCATTGAAAGCATTATGGGAATGACCTACGTATTTTCCGAAGAAAGCTACCTAAGGGACGCGAATTAAATAAAACGTGTTTCTTGACCTGACGCTTTTGTTCTCACCGCGCTTAAAAATCCTTTGCATAGCCTCAGTTACGGAAATTATTTTTAGGTGCAGTGAGGGCAAAACAAGACGGTCAAAAGGCGTAAGTTATTTGTACGGCGTCCCTAACCATCACCATTAAGGAAGGAGTGGCAGAATATGGAGAATACGCCATCGAAGACGACGGCCATTCATTGAGTCACGACGTGAGCGGTGGCGGCGAAAGCCTTTCAGCAATGCACATGGAAAAAGGTAACCTCTACCTTGTACAGGGCTTCGATGACGTAGACGGTAGCCGTGGTTACACGACACTCGTACTTCGTAGGCGGTAAGGTCAGCGGAATGTGCTGTCAACATAAATCAAGCGTAAATATGGGTACGGGTTCAGCGCACAGCGTGCTGTGGTCAGGAATTAGACATCAGTATTCAATGTTAAGGACAAATATGGGCTAATCCCAAACAAAACCGCAACGGAATCTATTCCCTCTTGGTAGAGTGATTTCTAAAACCGGCGAACTGGCCACTGAATACTACCCACTGAATACTGATCCTCGCATATTCCAACACCCCGGCCTTCAGCCCCTCTGGGCCAGCATGGACCGCGACCGCCGCCAGCAGCAATTCACTGCGATAGGGATGATGATTTTGTCCCTTTTCCTGGTGATTGTCGGCGTCACTTCCCGCTACCTTGGTTGGGCCTTGCTCGGTGGCATGATGGCGACGGGTGCCTTATGGTGGCTGTTTAAAATCCTTTCCGAACAGCCGCTGGCCTTCTGGCGCCGTGAGCTGCGCGAACGGCCCGAATCCATCGTTTGGGTCTATGGCCTGATAACGGAGCGAATGCCCTTCGGCTTCAAAACCACTGCCGTCGGTACGCTTTACCTGATAGACAAGAGCGGCGATTGCCACACCTTCGGCCTGAAACCAACGGATCTGAAGCTTGTAACAAAGACCCTTAACCGCGTCCTCCCCGATACTGAATTTGGCTACACCCCGGAACGGGAGATGAAGTACAGAGGGGAAATCACCAATTTCAAAGGGCGTGGCGCCTTCAATAACATCAAATAATTAGCCCCATCCTTATGCCCTTCTGGGACCAGATAAAGAACATCTTCCAATCCGCCGAAGCTAGCACCTCTTCCGCTCCGACCATCCACGAGATGATCGAACGAACGGAAGAAGACATGGCTGCCTACGCCCACTGGAAAACGACGTCCGGCCCCCGGCGCCTGCTCGATTGGCTCACCAACCAGTATGCGCGCCATCGCGATCAATTGCGCACTGATGAAACCATCGGCTTTCTCGACACCGCCAGCTCAAAGGGCTTCGTGATTTACTTCGGGCAGATGAATTATAACCGGGAAGAGATCACTCATTTTTTTCATTACCTGCAGGAGCGCGTACTGACGCTCGACTATCGCAACGACATCTCCGACCGTCGCATTTTCCCCCGCCGCGACTGGGTCGAAACCCAGGAACGGCATTACCTCAAACCCCGCGTTCAATACAATGAGGTAAAAATGGACCAATCCTTCGGCAACATCATGGTCGAGTTTGAACTGCGCAACGACGTGGCGCACAACCTTCGGCTGCGGGCTACAGTATACAACGATTCGATGTTTGAAGCGAGGGGAAGTTTTGGCGGGCTGGTAATGGCTTTAACCGGATAATTAGGGTAAACCAGCCTTCCGTCCTAATGGAACTTATTGATGAAATGCCCATGCACCGGCGAGAGATACGTCGGAAGGGCGGAGAAAACGAAAAACCACGGTAACAACCCGTTGAAAAGGCATCGCAGATTACCCCAACATTTAATGTTGACAGACCACTAGTGGTCGAGCCAGTAAGTTTCGTTGCCCACTAGTTCAAAATATCCCGGACCTGATAAATCTTCGGCTCCCAATACCGGCTCTCCAGTACGTCCTCCCGAATGACCCCACTGTTGGTGGCGTGGATGACCACCAGCTTATTTACCCCTACTTCAACGATCACGGAAACGTGGAAAACTGGTTTTCCGGATCGCTTGTAAAAAACGAGGTCGCCGGGGCGGGCACGGTTCATCGGAACCTGCTTGCCTTGTTTCGCCTGGTTGCGAGATACCCGTTCGATGTCAATGCCTGCATGCTGGTAGAGGTAGAGCACTAAGCCCGAGCAATCGAAGCCCTGACGTGGGTTATTACCACCGTACTTATACTTCAACCCCAATAGTTCTTCGGCGTGAGCGGAAATATCTGCTCGGATATAGGCGGTCGCACTGCCACTCCCGGGTCGGGTGGTAATAGGCCGACGGGAGGTAGTACCATCGGCAGGTTTGAAAATACCGCAGCTGGTCAGTAACAGCAAGGAGCAGAAACTCAGGAGGAGGGTAGTATTCTTCATTGGCGCAAGATCGATTACGGAAAGGAAACATACCAACTGGCTAAATTAGTTCAGCCTTAACGCCCCGATAACGCCGAAACGAAAAAAGGTGAAGCCTCCCGCAGGAAACTTCACCTCTTTTCAGGCTATTAAGCGTTACGCTTATTTTATTCAGCAGCAGCTTCGCCTTCAGCGGCTTCGCCACCTTCTTCAGCAGCTTTGAGCTCAGCAGTAGCAGCAGAACGAAGTGCACGCGGCACTTCAACACTAGCAACTGGCTGACCACCCGGGTTCATGATCTCAATGCCTTCGATGGCCTTGATGTCACGGATACGGATAGCAGAACCGAGTTCGAGCTTGCTGATGTCCAAAACCAGCTTATCCACGAGGTTCTCGGGAGTAGACTTGATCTTGATACGACGGACGCTTACCTGCAACGTGCCACCGCCACGTACACCGGGGCTGGTACCTTCGAAGACGACAGGTATCTGCACCTTCACGGGGTGGTTGGGCTGGAGGGCGAGGAAATCGATGTGGCGAAGTTTGTCAGTTACTGGGTGGAACTGGTAATCTTTCACGATGGCCTTGTAACTCTTACCTCCTACGGTTAGCTCGGCGAGCTTAAACTCAGGAGAGTAAATTAGGGCACGGACATCAAGTGCGTTGATGGTGAAGTGTACCGGGTCACCGGCACCATAGAGAACACCAGGTACAAGACCTTCCCGACGGGTAGCCTTACTGTGTTTCTTACCTAGGTTTTCGCGGATTTCACCGCTGACTTTTACGGACTGCATATATATATTCTTTGAGCGGTGATTTCGCTTTCGGCCCGCAAAGATACAACTTTTATTGAGCCGGCGAAATGTTCGACATAAATTTATTCTGCTAATCAATTGGGTTTGCAGAAGTTGTCGTTAAGATTTAGCAAAATCAATCAGCGTTTGAGGAGAAATTGACCGGCTTAGGGACGCGAATTAAATAAAACGTGATTCTTTGACCTGCCGCTTTTGTTCTCACCGTTCTTGAAAAATTCTTTGCATAGCCATAGCTACGGAAAGAATTTTTAAGTGCGGTGAGGGCAAAATAAGGCGGTCAAAAATCGTGGTTTATTTATTTCCCATCCCTTACTGATCCATAAAGCAAATGGATCGATAACCATCCGCGGCACGGCCAGGATTAATCAGTACCCCGGATTCTGTGTCAACGCACCCTCACTTAAATCAATTTCGCTCTGGGGAATTGGGAAAAGCTCATGCTTGTTCTCCACAAAGGCTTTTCCCTGAGCCTGCATAACTACGGCAGCACGGTTGGTACGAACCAGGTCAAACCAGCGGTGCTGCTCCAGGGCAAGTTCAACCCGACGTTCACGTAGAATGGCCGTGCGAAGCTCGGTTTGATTCGTCGTCGTGACCGGAGGCAAAATACGGGTACTACCGTTTCTCGCCCGTGCTCGCACCATTTCAAGGTAGGGTAATGCTTCTCCGGACCGGCCAAGCTCATTCAGCGCTTCCGCCACAATCAACAGCAAATCGGCGTAACGAAAGATACGGATATTACCTGGCCCGTTACCGTTACCGCCAGGATGGTCCACCACGAAGGCTTTCTGGTTATAGCGTTCTCCGACGATGTTGGGATTGTCCTGAACAATGGCAGATCCGTCCGGCAAAACTTCGCCCACGTAGAGGATCGTCGCTTCCCGCCGGGGGTCCCCCGGCTCGAAAGCCTGGATCAGGTCATCGCTTGGTCGGTTAAACCCCCACCCCAGGTTCGGCATACCGCGTACGCCCTGTACCTCATTGTACTGTGAGCCGGCCCCGCCGATTTCTAACGCTGCCGTCTGCACTTCGAAGATGCTCCCAGGACCATTCTCCCCGGGACGCGAAAAGATGGAAGTGTAGCTGGAGGCCAAACTGTACTGGCTGCTGTTGATTACCGCAAGAACTTCGTCTACCGCAGACTGATACTCTCCACGCGTCAGCTGTACTTTAGCGAGTAGCGAGCGAGCGGCTCCCCGTGTTACGCGCCCCAGATCAGCAGCAGTATAGGCCGACTTAGCAGGTAACACAGCTATCGCCGCTTCCAGATCCGCAATGATCTGGCCGTAGACGTCCTCTTTACTAGCTCGGGGTATTGCAAAGTCATCCGGAAAAGGCTCCACAATCAACGGTACATCCCCAAACCAACGCACCAGGTTAAAATAGAAGTACCCCCGCAGGAACTGCGCCTCGGCAATTAGCCTTGCCCGTAAAGCCTCGTCCATTTCCGGAACCTCCGGAATACGCTCAATGGCCAGGTTCGCCCGAAATATCCCGGTGTAATAGCCCGCCCAGACGGAGCTGGGAGCAACGTTTGCGGGCGTATGCTCAAAGTCTTCTACTTCCTGCAAAAAGAATCCGTCGGAAGGGAAGCTTCCCTTGTTCGAGTCATCACTGACGACGTCCGTCATGCCGATAAAGCTGAAGACGTGGACCTGCCACTCCCGTAATTGGTTATAAATAGCATTGACGGATTGTACTGCCTGCTCCTCCGTTTGGAAGAAGTTGTCGAGCGTAAACTCTCCCTGAGGCGTCCGGTCCAGTACATCCGTACAGGATCCGGTGATTAGCAGCAAAGCAAAAAGAACGGATAGGTTGCGAAGGTTCATGACTAATAATTTTCAGATCAATAATTTACGGAATTGTTTACACTCAAAAACGTACATCCGCCCCGACGGTAACCGTCTTGGCAATGGGGTAAATATTACCCCGGTCTATGCCATTATCAAAGACGGAGCCATTGAAAATTTCCGGGTTATAGCCGGTGTACTCCTGCGATGTCCACAAGTTAGTGCCGCTGAGATACACCCGGAAGCTGGACATCTGCAGTCGCTTGGTTACTGCTGCCGGTAGGCTGTATCCCAAAGTCAGGTTACGCAGCCGCAGGTAAGAACCGTCTTCAATAAACCGACTGGAAAGGGTTTCGGTGTTCTGCCCGGCCAGCGTCACCCGGGGTTCCGAGTCAGAGGGATTGTCCGCACTAAAACGGTCCAGGAAGCTTGCTTCGTAGTTATAGGCGCCAAAGCGGGACATCTTCTTGGCGTTGATGATCTCATTACCAAATTGGGCGTTTAAATCAAAGCTCAGGTCAAATCCGGCAACGGCGATAGAACCATTCAACCCCAGCAAGGCATCCGGGATAGCGGAGCCCAGGACAACCCGATCACCGTCCGCCGTGATCATCCCGTCGTTATTCTGGTCACGGAACCGCAGGTCACCTACCCGCTGGGTTCCCAGCGTCGGGAATTGGGTAAGTTCTTCTTCGCTCTGAAACACCCCATCCAGTTCGTAACCAAAGAAAGCACCCGCCGGGTTACCCGCCCGCGAGTTCGTCCCCAGCTGACCGCCAACACCAAGGGCACCGGCGAAGAAATCGTTCTGGTCACCGTCTAACTTGAGCACCTCATTGTGCACCAAACTCAGGTTAGTACCTAAGGAATAACTGAGCTTCCCCCGCGTCTCTCGCCAGGTAAGCTGAAAATCAAGGCCTCGATTGAGTACTTCGGCGATATTTCGAACGGCCGGGTTCGCCCCCAGATAGTCCGGGATCGGCGCCCGAAAAAGCACCCCCGACGTCACCTTACGGTAAACATCGGCTTCCAACTGTAGTCGGTTATCAAACAAGCCCAACTCCAGCCCAATATCCGTCTGGGTGGTTTCTTCCCACCGTAAATCCGGATTGGCCAGAGAAGTCAGTGTAGCGCCGGGCAACAACGATTCATCGACGCCAAAAACGCTGTTCAGTCCACTATTTACCAGGGCCGTGTAGTTGTAGTCACCGATGCGGTCGTTCCCCGTTTGGCCCCAGCTGGCGCGGAGTTTAAGCCGACTGATCAATCCGTTATCGTTCCAGAAATCTTCCTGGCTCACGTTCCAACCCAAGCCAACGGAGGGGAAAAACCCGTAGCGGTTATTGGCCCCAAACCGACTGGAGCCATCCACCCGACCAGAGACGGTAAGCAGGTACCGGTCGTCAAAAACATAATTGATCCGGCCGAGGTAAGACACCAGCCCCCAGTCGCCTCCGTTTACGCCGCTGGCATTATTAGCCGTGGTAACGTCTCCGGAGTTGAGGTAGAAGAAAGAAGGGTCTTCCCCGATCAGCCGGGCGCGGCTCCCAGAAATAAATTCTCCAAAATTATCCTGGTAGGTTAGCCCAACCACACCGTCGATGTGGTGTACGCCAACGTCACGGTTGTAAGCCAGGGTGTTTTCCCACAACCAGTTGCGCCGGTAAGCATTAAAAACGTTGAGGGTACTTTCTTCATTCCGTTGGCTAGCGGAGACTTCAAAAACGGGAACGAAAGTGCGCCCTAGGTCGTAGTTAAAGTCCAATCCAAAGCTCGTGCGGAGGGTGAAATTTTTTCCCAGGCCAGCCTCGGCGTAGAGGTTACCAACCGCCCGGTAACTCTGGCCCTCATTATCGATGAATTCAATCGTCGCCAGCGGGTTACCGGTGTTGCCAATGGCGGAGGTATTGCTGAAGTTACCAAGCGAGTCCCGCGGAGCGACAACGGGTGCAGCCCGGTAGGCATCCAGCAGGATACTACCGGCGTTGATATTGTCCGAAGAATTCAGGACCAGGCTCAGGTTATTACCTATTTTCAACCAGTCCTTTATTTTGTGTGCCGTATTCAGTCGTAGCGTAAACCGATCAAATTTCGATCCCGTTATGATGCCCTCCTGACGGAAGTAGTTGCCACTTACGTTGACGGAAGTCCGGTCGTTACCGGCAGCAAATCCGAGTTGAACGTTCTGGATACTGGCCATCCGAAAAATTTCGTCCTGCCAGTTCGTCCCTTCCCCAAAGGAGGAGGGGTCCGCAAAGCGGGGAGCACGGCCCTCGTTGACGTCCGCTTCGTTAATGAGGGTAGCATACTGCTCCCCGTTCGCCACCTCGATGGTTTTCAAAACTTCCTGGATTCCGGAGTAGGCGCCGATGGTTATTCTCCCTGCACCTGCGTCCGCGCCCTGCTTCGTTGTCACTATGATCACACCATTGGCGCCCCGTGCCCCGTAAATGGCCGTAGCCGATGCGTCCTTTAGCACCGACACGCTAGCTACGTCGCGTGGGTTCAGGAAAGAAATATCCCCCAGGATCATGCCGTCTACCACGAAGAGTGGATCCGCGTTATTGAGCGTGCCAACGCCGCGGACCCGAAAGATGGCATCCGCCCCCGGCGCGCCCGATCCGGGAATGATCTGCAGACCAGAAACTTTCCCCTGCAGGGCCTGGCCGAGTGACTGGGTCGGTATGTTCACCAAGTCCTTGGCTTCCACTACGGATACGGCGCCCGTAAGGTCACTTTTTTGCTGGACGCCGTAGCCGATGACCACCACTTCGTCCAGTAGGGCAGAAGCCTCTTCCAGCTCGACGTCCACACGGCTACGGTTACCGATGGCCACCGCCTGCGGGGCAAAACCAATGTAGGTAAATAGCAGACTATCCGTGGACTCCAGCGCCGAAATCACGTAGTTACCGTCCAGGTCCGTTACGGCTCCCGAGCTCGTCCCGGTGGCGCGTACGCTCACACCGATCAGCGGTTCTCCTGCGGCAGTTACGGTACCCGACACATTTTTTTGGGCGCGGACGCTGGCGCAAAGAAGGGTAAAAAGCGCAAGGATTAGCAAGCTTCGTTGTCGCATGATCTTTTAGTTTTATTTACTTAATTGTTGTGGTACAGGAGGCAAAAAAATCCTCTTTTCAACTAGCAGGTTTTCCTTCCAGCCAACCGCCCTTGAAGCCGGCACGCTGTAGGCCCCGGACGATGTGCGGGTTCCGTTTCATCAGTTCCCAGATCAACCCGGAACGATGATTCTCTATCTGAATCAGAATCGGCCCCTGGTCAATGCCCAGGTAGTCCACATCAAACCATCCCTCCGGCCGCTCCGCGTCCGGGTAAGAGAGGTTGAAGGCATCCTTAAAACCATATTCTCCCACCAGGCTGTCATAATGCATGGTCCACATATGCTCCAGGGCGGCAATGGATTCTTCGGGGGCGAAAGGTACCGAGCCTCCCGCTGCGGTTGGGGCGATGGTGCCGTCGTCGTGGACACCGCTGCCGGAAGCCCCGCGTGCCCAGTATGTCCGGAACTGCTGGGGAGCGCCATTGTAAACGGTATCAAGCTGACCAGGGCCATCGCAGGCCGTGAGCCCCCATTGGTTAGGACCGTAGCCTACGAAACCACGAGGGTTCTCGATACAGTAAGCTCGGTTGGCCAGGGTGGCCAGGCGGCTGTTCTCAAAGTAGTCACTTTTATGCTCGCGCATGTAATCGTCCTGTATGCCCCGGAAGTCGACGTACATCTGGCTGTACTGATGGCCAAAGAGGGGGCTAAAATTTAGGTGATCTTTGCCCTGAAAGCTTCCCCACTCGTAGGTCTCCGTCCACTTCTCCCAGGAGTTGGCGGGTACGGGGTGCGTGGGGGAGGCCATTGCTAGTACGATCAGCACCATGGCTTCATTGTAGCCCTTCCAGTCGGAAGTGATGAAACCACGCTCCGGCCGCCAGCCCATACAGATCCTTTCGTCATCGTTCATCATCCAGTCCCACTCCACCCGCAAGTAGAGGCTATCCGCAAGCGCCCGGATGCGGCTTTCGTCTTCGTTTTGGCCATCAAAATAGGTTTGCGCCGAGAGGGCCCCGGCGAGTAACAGTCCGCTGTCGATGGTAGACAGCTCCACATCTTTAAAGCGCAGGGCTTCGTCGTTGGTCAGGAAGTGGTAGAACAGACCGCGGTAGCCGGCCACGCCGGTTTCTGCCTCGCCCTGGGGCAGGCGCCAAAGTTTTTCCAGCGTCTGCCGGGTGCGGGTAGCTGCTTTGGCCCTGCTGACGTAACCGCGCTCCGCGCCCACCAAGTAAGCCGTCAGGCCAAAACCGGTAGCGGCAATACTGCTAAAACGCTTGGTGGGCCACCGGTCGGGGATCTGGTAGTTTCCGGGCAGCGCCTGTTCCCAGAAGAAATTGAAGGTACGTCGCTGGAGTTCGTCCAGGCTGAAGTCCTGAGTAGCCACGGCGGTGCCAGTGGCACCACTTTCCGAAGACGCCGCTGGGTCGTCTCCGGAAAGTGATGGCCGGCATGCCGCAGTTACCACGAGTAGCAGTAATAACGGAAGATGTTTCATTGAAATGCTTACTTATTCCTTAATAATGACGGACCGGGAAACCAACGCACCGTTGCGGGTATGGGCGGTAAGGACGTAAGTACCTCTCGGCACGCCGTCCAACCTCCACTGCACCTGCGTCCGCGCCCCTTCTACTTGCAGTTGCGTTACCTGCTGTCCCATCATATTGGTCAACTGGAAGTTAGTAGCGCCATCAATGTTATCGATGGTCAGCTGCTCACCTACGGGGTTAGGAAAAACCCGCAGGTTACTGACGGTGGTTGGGTTAAACAGGCCGGTGGAGATACAGCTACCTCCGCCGACGGAAATGTCGTCAAAATAGTGCGTCAGGTTCTCCATTGGAATCACGCCAAAATTCGGAATGATTGTGATACGACCGTAGCGGGCATCGTCCGGTAAAACGCTCATATTGAAGGTTAGCTCCTGCCATGCTCCGGGAGTCGTGTAAGCAGCAAAAACATCACCGGATTGGGGGGCACCATCTTCGCCTTGTTCCAGTTTCAGGACAACATCGCCGGCCACGTCCATCAATACCTTCATGGTCACTACTTTGTTATCATTTGGCAGGGCGATCGGGGCATCCGGGTCAGCAAAAGAGCCAGCGAACTCCTCACCGTCATTAGCTTCCTCAAAGACGCCGACCATTGCACTACTGTTCACTGCATCCATTACTGGGTTATCCACGACCATGAACGCATTGCCTTCAAAGGCACCGTTCGCGAAGTAACGCCAACCCAGGAGGGTAAAGTCATCATCGTCGAAGGAAGACACACAAGAGCTGACGAAAGGCGCACGATTCCAGCGCAGATCATCCATATAGTAGGTATTGTTCTCGGTATTATCCGTGCCTGCGCCAAAGAAGAGCACCACTTTGGTAAAGCCTCCGTCGGCATGAGCGCTGAGGTCCACATTATAGTCTGCCCATTCGTTGGTAGCGGGGATATCCATGAATACTTCCACGTTAGCAGCGGTACCGCCTTCCAGCTTAAAGAGAATCTGGCCAGCTACCGGTGCCCAGGCTTTCATAGAGAAGATGTTTTTGAGGCTCAGGTCAATCGGCGCGGTATATTCGATCACCAGGGCGTTGAAACCTCCGGGTGGGTCCACGAACTCCCCCACTTTATCGCTGGGATTACCCATGGATACGTCGGGATTATTGACGGGCATGACGATGTCTCCACAACAAGTATAATTGGCATTACGCTGGCACTCGAAGTCGTCCACAATGTCGGCATTCACTTCTATGCCGGCACAGGCATCCACCGTGCTTTCGCCCTGCGCGAGGTTGTCAAAGTAGTAAAGACCAGTCCCTGCCGTTTCGGGATCGAAGAGAATACTGACCGCTTCAAAATCCGTTACGTCCGCAAACGCTTCGAAATTAAAGCTGAGGGTTTGCCAGCTTTCCGTGGCAGTGATGTCTGCTTCGGCGGCCTTGGCACCTTCGATGGCACTACGTAGTTGCAGGGTCACTTTGGTCGCGCCGGCTGGTGCCCACACGTCCAGGTTGAGCTGGGGGCTGGTGCTCAGGTCGATGCCATCCGGCAAAACAGCCGTTAGGGTCGAGAACATGGAGGTTCCACGGGTGTAGCTACCGATGTTCGGCGATTCGTTTACGCCCGTGGCATCGGGATTGGCAATCGGACCGGTGAAGGTGCCGTGCAGCGCATTGTCGCCATTTAGCGGCATCCAGCTCAGGTTGGCACCATCTTCAAAATCTTCCAGCGCTGCTGCGGGTGGCGGAGGGGTGATGGTGATGTCGTCCAGGTAGTAGATATCGTTGGTACCATCCTGCCCTGCATTCAGGAAGAAGACCATGCGGGTATGGTTGGCGTTACTTTGGCTGCTGAAGTCTGCGCAGATCTCCACCCAAGTTTCCGTTTCCTCCACGGACACGCCAGTTTCGAAGGCCGGAGAAACACCGCCCTCGAGTTTGAAGAGCAGGTTACCCGTTACCGGCGCCCACACTTTCATGCACACCTGGTTATTGGTGGCCAGGTCGATGGCGGAGTTATAGCTGATGACCAATGCGTGGAAGCCGCCTTCTTGGTCGGTGTAGCGAGCGACATTGTCGCTGGTGTTGATGCCACTGGCATCGGGATTAGCGATAACGGAAATATCGTCAAAGCCGGGAATGCCGTAGGAGGCATTACGCTGGCACTCGAAATCATCGATGATGGTCGGATCGACCACCGTCCCAGCGCAGAGACCGGCGGGAGAGGCGATAATGTTGTCGAATAGGTAGGTATCCGCACTCGTCTCCACACCGGGATCGAAGAAGAGGATGATGTCCGTCAGGCCGGTGAAGCCGGCAGCGGCGCTGAAATCAAAGGTGTAGGTCCGCCAAACGTTGGCCGTAGCGATGTTGACCGTTGATTCGATGGCATTACCTCCACCTTCGAGCTTAAGCAGAAGTTGGGTAGCGGCTCCGGCATTGATTTGGATGGAGAATTGGTTATTGACGCTCAGGTCCATCGCCTCGGTCTGCTGGGCGACGAAGAAGCTGAAGCCGTTGTCACCGGCTTTCGTGTAGGAACCCGCCCATTCACTGGTATTGAGCAGGGTATCGGCAGTATTCATCACCGGGCCGTTGTAAACGCCCTCAAAGGCGTTCCAGGGCAGGTCGGCAACGCCGCCTTCGAAATCTTCCAGCACCACCTGGGCACTGAGGCTGCCAAAACACAGTAGGGCAAAGAAGAAAAGTAGTTGTTTTTGCATGATCAGTTGAATTTGAGTTAAAGCGAATGAATAGAAAGCTAGTCCGTAAGTAGCAGCGGCACGGTAGCTGAGCCGCCAGGACCATTAATTCTTAGGAGGTAGTAACCTGCACTTGGGCGGGGCCGCAGGTGCAAGGGAAGTTGATGAGAACCGGCGCTAAGCCGGGTGGCCGGAAGTACTTGCCCAAGAGATCTCCCCATCTGGTCATACAGCTCGACGGAGATGGTTCCCGCCCGTTCCAGAACCAGGACAAGAGAAACTTCCCCTTTTGCCGGATTGGGAAAAACACTTGGTTGAGATTTTAAAAAGGGAGGTAATTCTGTGACGGCTACTACCGTGGAATCCGTGGTAAAGCCGGCGGCGCTTAGCGCCGGATTAATCTCTGGGTTGCGCATGAACAGGTCCCACAGCAAACCACTGCGGTAGTTCTCGATCATGCAGATGATCGGACCCTGGTCAATGGCCAGGTAGCTGTCTGCGTACCAATCACGGCCTTCGTTGAAGGCGTCGTAGAAACCGTATGGTCCCCAGAGTTTATCGCCTTTCTCCCGGTAGAAATGTTTCAAGGTCCGCAAGCTCAGCTCCGGGGTGTAAGGCATAGAACTGAGGGCGGCGGTTGGGGCGATGGTGCCGTTGTCCTCCCGGGAACTATTCGGGGAGTGGGCCAGGTAGCCGTCCGGATTATCGCTGGCGGTCAGGCCCCAGTTATCGGGGCCATAGCCTACACGGTTGTACGGGTTGTCCTGGCAGTGCTCGTAGTTGATCAGGGTTTGGTTCGTATTGCGGATGAAGTAGTTGGCGTATTCATCCTTGATGCCCCGGGGGTCAAAACCGAGGTAGCTGTAGTGGGCAAAGAACAAAGGCCCCCCTTTTCCCTTACCCACGATGGCGGGGATACCGTAATAGCTGAAGTT
>JBLHRW010000026.1:0-23162 GCA_047626445.1 Neolewinella sp. | reverse complement strand
GGTTGGAGACCAGTGCTCTACCAATTGAGCTACGCCCGTGTATAATGTTATTTAAACCCTGCATTCAGGATTCGAGGTATTGTATCGCTAAGCGGCTGCAAAAGTACACAATTCCTAAGAAAGTGAAAGTTAAGTACCCATAATCAGGTACTTAACTTTCACAATAGGCATCTTAATAGTATCGAAGGGCGAATGCCCAAGGACATATTAGTCGAGGATTTCGGTCACCTGACCTGCACCAACGGTACGGCCACCTTCGCGGATAGCGAAGCGAAGACCTTTCTCCATAGCGATTTCAGCGAGAAGGGCAACTTCCAAGGTAACATTGTCACCAGGCATTACCATTTCCACGTTCTCCGGAAGCTTTACATCACCAGTTACGTCCGTGGTACGGAAGTAGAACTGAGGGCGGTAGCCGTTAAAGAA
The DNA here is from genome assembly GCA_047626445.1 of Neolewinella sp. Classification (GTDB taxonomy): domain Bacteria; phylum Bacteroidota; class Bacteroidia; order Chitinophagales; family Saprospiraceae; genus Neolewinella. The sequence continues at coordinate 22,736 of JBLHRW010000026.1, read as the reverse complement.
TGGCGTGTGACGGCCACCTTCGTCCTTAGAAAGAACGTAAACTTCGCACTTGAACTTGGTGTGTGGCTTAACGGAACCTGGCTTACAGATTACCATACCACGCTTGATGGCGTCTTTTTCAACACCACGAAGTAGCATACCGGCGTTGTCACCAGCTTCACCACGATCGAGGAGTTTGCGGAACATCTCTACACCAGTAATGGTGGAGGTGATCTTCTGACCTGGCTCTTGCATACCGATGATCTCTACAGAATCACCAATATTAACTACACCACGCTCGATACGACCAGTAGCAACAGTGCCACGACCAGTAATAGAGAACACGTCCTCAACGGGCATGAGGAACGGAAGGTCAACCAGACGTTCTGGCTCAGGAATTTCTGCGTCAACAGCGGCCATCAGATCGAGGATCTGCTGCTCACCATCTGCGTCACCTTCGAGGGCCTTAAGGGCTGAACCGATAATGACGCTGGCGTCATCACCATTGTAGTCGTAGGCAGAGAGTAGCTCACGAACTTCCATTTCTACAAGCTCGAGCATTTCTTCGTCATCAACAAGGTCAGCCTTGTTCATGAATACTACGATCGCAGGTACACCTACCTGGCGAGCCAGAAGGATGTGCTCACGGGTCTGCGGCATAGGGCCGTCAGTTGCAGCTACAACAAGGATAGCACCGTCCATCTGGGCAGCACCTGTTACCATGTTCTTCACGTAGTCAGCGTGGCCGGGGCAGTCAACGTGCGCGTAGTGACGATTTTCAGTTTCGTACTCAACGTGAGCAGTGTTGATCGTGATACCACGCTCTTTCTCCTCAGGAGCGGAGTCAATGGAAGAGTAATCTTGCACTTCTCCACCTGATGTTTTAGCAAGTACAGTGCTGATCGCGGCAGTCAACGTTGTCTTACCGTGGTCAACGTGACCAATGGTACCAATGTTAACGTGCGGCTTAGTTCTTTCGAATTTTTCCTTAGCCATTATCTGGTAAGTATTTAGGGGATTAAAAAACTAGTTTGGACATGGGTGCGAACCGCACCCCGGCCGCCCCTTCTCCGGTGGAAGCCCGAAGAGTTTGATTTTTGCCTGTAAGGATGATAAAGCATCTCGAGACGTAAACTATAAAAGATACGTCATGCTTCAAGTCTCATTACTCAGACTTGAGCCAACGGTGAGAATTGAACTCACGACCCCTTCCTTACCATGGAAGTGCTCTACCCCTGAGCTACGTCGGCAAATGGTGATTTTTTCAAAAAAGAAAAGACCACCGTTGTGATCTTTTTACTTGGAGCGGAAGACGAGGCTCGAACCCGCGACCCTCAGCTTGGAAGGCTGATGCTCTACCAACTGAGCTACTTCCGCATTTTAGAAGCTAGAGAACTAGAAGCTAGAAATTAGTAATCAGCCGTGGCATCATCCTAACTTCTAGTTCCTAATTTCTAATTCCTATTTGGTGTGGGGGTGGTAGGATTCGAACCTACTCAGCCGAAACATTGGATTTACAGTCCAACCTACCTCTCCAACTGTAGCGCACCCCCGGTGAAATTTTTCCAGATTCCCATTCAACGGAAAGACCGTTAGAATAGAGCCGATAGACGGATTCGAACCGCCGACCAGCTGATTACAAATCAGCTGCTCTACCAGACTGAGCTATATCGGCTTGTAATGGTCATCTGAACCATAATTTCAAAGCAACTTCTGGTCGTTTTCCAAAAGCGATTGCAAAGGTAAGTCCTTTCTTACAATTGACAAAACACTACGAACTTATTTTTTAGTTGCGGGAAAGATCTTTTTCTATACGCCCCTATTTAGTAGCCTAAACGGGGTTATTCCTCCCCAAAATAGGTACAAATTTTACTTCTGCTCCTTTTTTTTCTCTCCCTCCGGGTGCGCCTGCCGGTAAATGTCCTGCAACCTTTTAATATTATTGTGGGTATAGAGCTGGGTTGCGGCGAGATTTGCGTGCCCCAGTAACTCTTTCACAGCGTTCAAATCAGCCCCCTCTTCCAACAGGTGGGTCGCAAAAGTATGCCGTAGTACGTGCGGGCTTTTTTTCTCTTCTGTACTAAAAGCTCCCAGGTATTCCACCACCTTATTATAAAGGTATTTGGGGTAGAGTCGCTTGCCACTATCAGCCACCATCAGCGCGGTGGTCTCCGGCTCGGGAAAAGTTTGCTGTTTCAGCAGGCTGTAGCACTCCAGTAGTTCGGTGAGCGAGGGACCGAAGGGGACCAAACGCTGCTTATTACCCTTTCCGTGCAGCGTCAGCCGACGGTGGTCCATGTCAACATCCGCTTCGTTGAGGCCGATGAGTTCGGCCCGGCGCATGCCACATTGGTACAGCAGCCCTAACAGGAGATGATCCCGCAGCAGGCCAAAATCAGTATTGGTCATTGGGTCGGGGAAGGCGGCAAAGAGCCGCTTGATGTCTTTAGCGGCCACGGAGGCAGGTAATCGACGGCCCAGCTTCGGGGTGGGAATCCTCACCGTAGGATTTTCGCTTTGTAACCCACGTGACTGCTGGAAAGCGTAAAAAGCTTTCAGTGCGGAGAGTTTTCTCCGGATGCTGGCCGGCGCCAGGCCGGCCGACATCAAGCCAGCCAACCAGGTCTTGACCATGTCGCGGGTCACTTCGGACGTCGCCTTCACTTCAAATTCCTCCGCGCAGAACCCGGAAAATTGCGTTAGGTCTGTTGTGTACGCCGTCACGGTGTGCGGGCTAACGCGTCGTTGGTGGGTGAGATGGGCCAGGAATTGGTGGAAGTGCATGAGATAGTGGGTGGGTAGTGCAAGATGGGTCTTTTAACGCAAAGTCCTGGGGCGGCAGGGAAACTTTGCTCCTTTAACCGCTTTTGCACCTGCGACCGCGCCTGACAAGAGAATAAGTGAATGGGAGAATAGCTACCGCTGTTTCCGCTCACTACGCTGCGCTTGTTCGCCACGGGTGAGTAGGCGACTGCGTTAGAAGAAGAACTAACACCCAGACTTCAGCGGTCAGGATGAAACGAATATTTCTTGAACCCTATTTACGGTTTCATCGTCTTAAACACGTCATTCTTCACAACTGACGAGTGGATTTCTGCGTAAACACCGTACTTTCCCACCCTATAACTCCCTAACATGTTTTACCGTTTACTAGTAACAACACTACTTCTTACTGTTATCTTCCCATTATCTGCTCAACGTCTTGATTACCGCCAAGGAGAATTAATCGTTCAATTTGGCGCGGACGTAGATGCAAAGGTATGGATTACGGCAAAGTCCGAAATCACTGAGTGGAAACCACTCGGCCGGGCCCTAAATGCTTACTTGGTCAGCTTTGATTTCAGCCTCCACGATGAAGAGCAGCTCCGCCAGGAATACTGGACGGACCCGGCGGTGGCCGCCGTTCAGCTCAACCATTTCGTGGCGCTGCGCGCCCGGCCCAATGACCAGCGATATGATGATCAATGGCATCATTTCAATGTAGGTCAACTCGGTGGCCCTGCAGGTATTGACCATAATGTGGAACCTGCCTGGGATATTACTACTGGTGGCGTCACGTTGAATGGAGACACCATTGTTGTGGCTATCCTTGATGATGGTATTGACACCGATCATGAGGACATTCTTCCAAATCTTTGGGTTAACCGTGACGAAATCCCTGACAATAATGTTGACGATGACAACAATGGATACGTAGATGATATACACGGTTTCAATACAGTAGGTGACGATGGAAATATAGAAGCTACTGCTGAGGACGATCATGGTACTTCCGTTGCGGGGATCATCGGTGCTAAAGGAAACAACTCAATTGGAGTAACCGGTAATAATTGGGACGTTAAAATGATGATCATTCGTAATGGGTTTCTCAATACTGAGAGCGAAATCTTACAAGCCTACAGTTATGCGCTCGAAAGCCGGCAGAGGTACGATCTTACCAATGGGCAAGAAGGAGCTTATGTGGTCGTTACCAACGCTAGCTGGGGCCGCGACTTTGGGGACCCCGACGATAGTCCAATTTGGTGTGGCCTTTACGATCAACTCGGAGCGGCTGGTATTTTAAATATCGGAGCGACCATAAATTCTAATGTTGATGTTGATGTTGAAGGAGATCTTCCCACCCAGTGTCCGTCTAACTTCCTTATCGCAGTAACAAATATAAATTCCAGGGACATAAAAGTCCGAGGGGCTGGATATGGTAATAAATCTATTGATTTAGGAGCACATGGAGATGATACTTTTACTACTGCCTTGGAAAACAACTATCGCTATTTCTGCTGTACTTCTGCAGCCACACCACAAGTTGCGGGGGCAGCGGCGCTGCTCTTTTCGGCCCCATGTGACAACTTCGCCCAACTTATGGCGGTAGATCCCGCCGCTGCAGCTCTTCGTGTAAGAGCCGCTCTCCTTAATACTACTTCTCCGAATGAGAGTTTAAGCGGCATCACCGTTACCGAAGGCAAGCTTAATATCGGTGCAGCAATGGAATCATTGATGACCAATGGTGCGGGTTTAGGCGGTCTTACTACTAGCTGTAGTGATTGTCTCCCTCCATTCGGACTAGAGGTTTTTACCGTACCGAACTCCGTCAATACTTTCACCATCAACTGGCGCGCTGTTGAAAACCTCTCTGCTGTCACCTTACGTTACCGCCCCGAGAACGCAAGCGAATGGGTAGAACTAACCGACATCACTTCTCCCTACGAACTCACCGGTTTGCCTGCATGTAACAGTTATGATTTCCAAATAATCGCCAACTGCAATTCTGGCGAAGTGGTTTCAACAAGGACCATCAAAGCAACTACCGATGGCTGTTGCGTCATCCCGGATGATTTCAATGTTACTGCCTCGCAAAACCAGGTCTTTATCGCCAGTTGGTCAGAATTGCTGGCCGGCAGGTCTTACCGGGTCCGTTACCGCAAACTGGGAGATACCACCTGGCTCGCCCGAACCTCCATTTCCGGTAGCCTCGGCATCGCCGGCGGCATTGAGCCCTGCACAAACTATGAATTTGAATTCCAGACCAATTGCGATACCTTAATCACTGATTTTGGCAACAGGATGACGGTCCTCAGCACTGGCTGCGGAGCCTGCCTGGAACGTGATTACTGTATCCCTGGTAAATACAGTAATGACCGGGAGTGGATTGTAAAGGTCAATGTCGGTAACATCTTGATTAACAACAGCGGACAAGAGCCAGAAGCTTACAACAACTTCGGTGAAATCACCGAGCGGCCATTCGTTCGTGGCGGCGAGTATCCCATCGAGTTAACGCCAGAATTCAGCGTGGGTACCGGTGTGGATGGGTTTCGGGTTTATGTGGACTGGAACCAGGACGGCAACCTCACCTCAAATGAAATCGCCGCAGAGATGAATAATGAGCCGGACGGACCCGCCCGAGCCGTTATCACCGTCCCCGAAGATGCCAAGCTATTACTCACCCGGATGCGGGTAATGATACAATTCCTCGGGGTAAGTAGCGCTTGCCCCAGCGTCCGTAAAGATGGTGAAGTGGAAGACTACTGCATCAACATCATCGACGCCGACCCAGCCTGCCCAGCCCCTACCCGCCTGGACGCGTCCTACGATGCCATGACGGAGCAAACCTTGCTCGCCTGGCGGGCCAGTGCAGCGGCTGGCGGCAGCTACCGCCTCCGCTACCGGCTCCGCGACAGCCAAGATGAGTGGATTGAGCTGGATGTTGATGACATCTACCTCACGCTGGACGACATTAACCTCTGTGGTACCTACGAAGTAGAGTTGGCCAGCGTTTGTGGTGGTACGCCCGGTGAATTCCGCAGCTTCAATTTTAATGATCAGTGTACCGGCACCCGGGACAACCGCCTACCGGCTTCCGCCTGGAAGGTATTCCCTAACCCGGCGACCGGGCAGACTAATGTGAGCTGGTCGGCCAATCTCCGTGCGACCAGTTTGCAGTTGTTCGATGTCCACGGCCGTGTGGTAAGTGAAGTACCCGCTAACGGGGTTCCGACAGCGACAGTAAATCTTACTGGTCTTGCGGCTGGCGTTTACCTTTTACGTTTGCGGATGGCTGACGGACAGGTTGGTGTTCGGAGGGTGGTGGTTCGGTAGTGGCTTTGGTTAATTGACTGGCCGTCTTACGGCACGACCGACCACCCGCCCGACGGCCCACGTTACAAGGCCTCCGGCCTTGACGCGTAGCCGTCCGACGGGAGTCGAATGGCTAACGAATGCGAGGGGATGAATCCCCTTACTAAACCGGGCGACCCTCCGGGTCTGCTACAAGTTGTAAATTGCCGCATGTACAGATTCTTCCTCCTACTTGCCGTTATCATTGCTACGGCTATTTGCCTTTACACGGGGGCTGCTTGGTATGCCCCTGCCCTGACGGCGGCGGCACTGGGTGTTTTGCTGCCCGTATGGCGGCGAGGTGGTTTTTGGTTCGCCTTTCTGGGAGGAGTCTTGGTTTGGGGTATCTATACTGGTTACCTCCACCTGGACTCAGAAGGTAGATTGAGCGATCGCCTGGCGATAACCTTTGGCGTAGGTTCGGGTTGGGCGCTGGTTGGGGTCACGGCCTTATGGGGAGGGATCACCACCGGGCTCGGCGCCTGGTTTGGAGTTAGTTTGCGGAAAGTCTTTGAGAAGACACCAGCCAAACAAGTATAAGTGCTCGTTGGATAAACAACACAAAATACTAGCCTGCTGACCACCACAAGCGTGTTTTAACGCTAAAATAACGGGCCTCATTAACAGGTAAACTCTGGCCTTTGGCGAATTTTCGTTTCTTTAGGGCGACTAAAAACGGAACATGGAATCAATTACTACGCGCCATCCGGAAGACGGAGGCAGCATTTTCGGGCACCGCCCAGGACTATTCGTACTCTTTTTCACCGAGATGTGGGAACGTTTCAGTTACTATGGCATGCGGGTTTTACTCGTAGTCTTCCTAGTGAAAATTGCTTTTGGAGACGAAGATGGTCTTGGTGCATGGGATCGCGCAGATGCCCTCGCTCTTTATGGCATCTACACTGGTTTCGTCTACTTCACCCCAATGATTGGCGGAATAATTGCTGACCGGTATATCGGCTATCGAAAAGCTGTACTACTGGGTGCTTTGATTATGACCCTCGGTCATGCCTCCATGGCATTAGACTCTTCCACGACGTTCTATTTGGGACTGTTGCTGCTGATTATTGGCAATGGTCTCTTTAAGCCGAACATCTCTTCTATCGTAGGGCAGCTTTACGACAAAGAGCCGCTGGAGCGGAAAGATGGTGCCTACACCATCTTCTACATGGGTATTAATGCAGGTGCCTTCCTCGGAATACTTCTCTGTAGCTACTACGGCGAAAGTGCTGACTGGGGCTATAGTTGGGGATTCGGATTAGCGGGTGTATTTATGCTCTTTGGTCTTATCCAATTCTATTTCGCACAAAACATCTTTGGCAAAATCGGCTTACCACCAAGCGAGGAAGATGATTCCGCCGAAGAAGCTGTTGAGCTTGCTGCCAATCTCCCGGAAGTTTCTAGCGGAGACGGCATGGAATCACAACGTGCCATTACCTGGGGTATTATCGGTGCAGTGATCGGCTCCATAATTTATGGTTTGCTCTGGTACTTCATGGAGCCTCAAGCCAATGCGCTACAAACCTTCAGCCGGCAATTCATGCCGCCCATCATCATCGGTTCAGTGATTGCTTTTGTAGGATGGATTGTTTCAGACAAGTCATTGCTTAAGCAGGAACGAGACCGTGTGTGGTCCATTATCGTTTTCAGCTTTTTCATCATTTTCTTTTGGTGGGCCTTCGAGCAGGCAGGCGGTTCAATGACCATTTTTGCCCTCGATTACACCGATCGTAATTTGGACGGAGGAGATGCAAATATCTTCCGGGTAGCCAACACTTTACTTACGGTAATCCCCGTAATGGTACTTACCTATGTGTTGTTAAAACTCTTCCAAATAACCTTCAAAAAATACAGCACCGCCAACCTGGTATTAGCCGCAGCCTTCGTACTCGTATGGATACTCATCGGCAACATGCTTTACACACAGTATACCGAAGAAGCACCAGAAGTACCTGCCGGTTGGTTCCAGATTTTCAATAGCCTGTTCATTATCTGCTTCGCTCCCGCCTTTGCGAAATTATGGGAACGAAAAGTCTCTTGGTTACAACGAGGGCCCGTTAAATTTGCCATGGGCCTTGTTCTCCTTGGTATTGGTTTTGCCATCCTTGCTTTTGGTGCCATGGGCATTCCAGAAGGTGCTAAAACAGCAAGTGTAAGTATGTTCTGGCTCATCGCCGCTTATCTCTTCCACACGCTTGGAGAACTCTGTATTTCTCCGGTTGGCCTCAGCTACGTATCAAAGCTTGCACCTAAACGCCTGGTAGGCCTGATGTTTGGCGTATTCTTCGTAGCTAATTTCATCGCTAATTTCGCGGCAGGCCTAACGGGCTCCTACATTGAGCCAATAGCAGAAGAAATAGGGTTAAGTGGCTTCTTCCTTATTTTTGCTGCGGTGCCAATAGTCGCAGCGCTTGTTTTCCTATCCATCTCCGGCTGGATGAAAAAGATGATGCATGGAATCGACTAAATCCGCAGACTTCAGCGCCTTGAAGACCATCGCTTTCGCGTTGATGGCAGGCTTGGCGCTGTTCGCAGCGGTCGTCACCTATTTGATCACCTCCGGCTCCCAAGCGGGGTCGGAGGCCATCATTTCCCCACAGGGGGATATTTTACTGGTCGCTGGGTTTGGGCTGCTGTGCCTGACGATGTCCCGCTTTCTTTCCGGCAAACTGTTGGGAGGCGTTACCCATGAAGAACGACAGGACTACCCTACTGCCATCGGCCGTTACCGGACTGCGCTGATCCTGCGTTTGGCGCTGCTGGAAGGGCCCGGACTCCTGGCCTGCGTTTTTGCGCTGGTTACCGGCAATCTTAACTTACTGTTCGTTACCGTTTTCATGGTAGCCATGATGTGGCTGGCACGCCCTTCGGAAACTGAGTTTGCGGAATGGCAGGGGAGTAGTACTAGGCTTTAGTGCTCTTTTAACATTAAATATTGGGGTAATCTGCGATGTCTTTTGGCGCGGCCGCTGGTGCAACGTAAAGGGTTAAAGGAGCAAGGGATGAAAGCTTAGGTATTACGCTATTCCGTTCCGCTGTCCGACAAAAGGTTCTTTGGCGGTTTCACGTCCTAGGCTGCTCGTCTCGCTCGTGCGCCTCTCGCCCGGACGAAGCACTCTCCGAGTGCGAGTGGATAAAGAGCACTCCGCGATCAGAGATGTTTCGTGCACTCGGAGAGTGCACATTCCGCTGTCCGGATGGACAAAGCACTCAAGGTTTAACTCAAGTAATCCTCTCGATTTCAAATCGTTCACCAACGTACTCCGCTACCGCTGGATAGCTCGTCATGCTAGCTGGTAAAACCATGATCTCGGGGTTGCGGTAAGACAGCCAATTATTGCTCCATTGCTGCTTACGTATCATCAGCACGCCGTATGGCTTAACGGTTACTTTTGAGAGTTCCTTGAATTCAAATGCCCGGAAGTCCCGATCCGAAAACCTGACGACCTTATTCGGGTAAATTTCGTAGCGATAGCGGCCGTGGTCTCGCAAATTCTTATGCCGCCGGGCCTGTATAACTACGTAGCCGACCCCAAGAAAGAAACAGGGTAATATTAAAGGGGCAATGATTTGAATGATGGAACGAACGAATAGGGCCCCAAAAACAAGAACGAAAAGAACTAGGCATCCCGACTGGCTCCGCCTTTCGACAGCCACCAGTTTATTCAGCCAAACTCTCCAGTTTACGGACAGTAAGCCACTACTTCCTGATTTAAAGTTTAGTGGTTTGAGTTGATCGAAAGATCCATCAATCAATTCGTCCTCGCTCATACTTCTTGTAATGTCACCAGCTTCCGGTATGCGCCATCCTTAGCCAACAACCCGGCGTGGGTACCCCGCTCAATGATCCGCCCCTGATCAAGAACAATGATCTCGTCAGCTTTTTGAATGGTGGACAGGCGGTGGGCAATTACCAGGGCCGTGCGGCCATTCATCAGCTTCTTCAGGGCATCTTGAACGAGCCGTTCTGACTCTGAATCGAGGGCGGAAGTAGCTTCGTCGAGGATGAGGATATCGGGATTACGGAGGATGGCCCGTGCGATGGTCAGTCGTTGCCGCTGGCCACCGGAGAGTTTGTTGCCCCGGTCTCCGATATTGGTCTGGTAACCGCCGGGGCTGGCCGTGATGAAGTCGTGGGCGTTAGCGATCCGGGCGGCTTCTTCCACCTGGGCTGCCGTCACGTTTTCCATGCCAAAAACGATGTTATTATAGATCGAGTCGTTGAAGAGGATGGCCTCCTGGGAAACGATACCAAAGCGGTTGCGCAGGTCCCGGAGCCGGTAGTCGCGCACGTCGTGTCCATCAAGGGTGATGCGGCCTTCGGTAGGATCGTAGAAGCGGGGGAGCAAGTCGGCGATGGTGGATTTACCGCCGCCGGAGGCGCCGACTAAAGCAACGACCTTACCCCGGGGCAGGTCGATGCTGATGTCCTCCAGAATCATCGGCCCGCCGGGGGTGTACCGAAAGCTTACACCTTCTATTGCTAGTCCAACTTTCATGGCATCCAGCGGCCGCGCCACATTAATCTTATGGTCTGGTAGTTCGGTCGTCTGGTAGTTATCCGCCAATGGGTTGGGGATGTTAAGCACCTCCTCTACCCTTTCCATGGCCCCGAGGCCTTTCTGTATGTTGTACCAGGCCTTTGAAAGCTTCTTCGCCGGGTCAATGACGGTATAAAAAGCGAAGATGAACGCGATGAATGTTCCGGCCTCCATTGCGCCACTGAATACCTGTCGCGAGCCGTACCAGAGTAGCAAGGCCACCGTCGCGATGCCAAGGAATTCAGTTAACGGAGACGACAGGTCCCGTCGCCACAACAGTCGAATCAAGTTACGGCGGTAGCCATCGTTTAGTTCACTGAACTTGCTGGCCTGGTAATCCTCCGCGCCAAAACTTTTAATGATTCGTAGGCCGCCGAGGCTCTCCTCCGTACGGCTTACAATCTCTCCGAGCTTCTCCTGAACTACGCTGCTGCTCTTCTTCAGTTGCTTTCCGATGCCGCCAATGACCACGCCAATAAAGAGCATCAACCCAAAGACAAAGAGGGTTAATTGCGGACTAACCACAATCATGTACGTCAGGGCTCCGATGATGATGAACGGTTCCCGAAAAACGGCTTCAAGTACGTTCAAGATACTTGCCTCCACTTCCTGAACGTCACTCGTAATTCGGCTCAGTAGGTTCCCTTTTCGCTCTTCCGTAAAATAGCCCATCGGCAGGTGCAACAGGTGGACGTAGAGGGCGTCCCGTAAATCCCTGATGATACCGTTGCGCACCGGAGACATGAAAAACAAGGCTAGGTAGCGAAACAAGTTTTTGAGCAAAAACGAGGCCAATAAGGCAATGCAGATGTAGGCTAGGGTAGTTTCCTTGCCGAAATCACAAATCCAGTTCGTAATTATAAACCCGGCGTACTGTTCAAAGTCTTCGTAAGAACTGATACCCGCGGGGCCCTCCAACACCGCTTTGGTGTTATCGAATAATATGTTGAGGAAGGGGGCAAAAATCGGGATTGAGACCACGGTAAATATCGCCGTAAGGATATTGCTCCCTATAGCAAGAGAAACGAGGCCACGATAATTCGCCATATAGCCCAGTAGGCGACGGAAGGAGGACATATTGGAGTTGTTGGTCTGTTGGTACTATTGGGCTGTTGAAACTATTAGACTATTGGTCCCGTCAGCCCATTATTTCTCGTGGTTGGCAAAGGTACTATCTTTAGCCGTCGTGCTTTTCACCAACGCTTCCACCAACCAATAGGTCAACCTACGACCAGACCAATAGCACTAATAGACCAACCTATGGCACAGATCAAAAAATCCTCCCTCACCTTCCTCCAACAACTCGCTAAGAACAACGACCGCGAGTGGTTTAAAGACAACAAAGCGAGCTACGAAGCTGGCCGCGAAAACGTTGCTGAATTTGCCCAGGCGCTGATGGACCGCCTGTCGGAGACAGACGTACTGGGCACCGAGTCTGGCAAAAAGTCCCTATTCCGGATTTACCGCGACGTTCGTTTCAGCAAGAACAAAGATCCATACAAGACCAACTTTGCCGGGCAGTTCGTCCGTGATGGCAAGCTGCGGCGCGGTGGCTACTACTACAACGTTTCACCGACTGGTGACCGGCGAAGTTTCATCGGTGGTGGTTTTTATGGCATGGAGAAGCATGACCTGAAACGGATGCGCGAAGAGCTGGCCGTAGACGCCTCCGAATTGCGGGAGATCATCGCTGACAAAGACTTCGTCCGCATCTTTGGAGAACTACAAGGGGAACAGCTGAAAACCGCTCCTCAGGGCTACCCAAAGGATCACCCAAATATCGACCTGCTCCGCTACAAGCAATTCTACGCCGGCAGGACCTTTACGGACAAGGAAGTACTGTCGAAAGATTTCCTGGACATGGCCCACGAAGCAACGCTTACCCTCCGCCCGTTTTTCGATTACTTCACTGATGTGCTCACTACTAATGCTAACGGGGAGTCAATTATTTAGGAGCTAGAAGTTAGGGAACCAGGAGCTAGGGAGCTAGAAACTAGGAGGCCCGAAACTCGAGCATTCCGTGAATCAACCTTCAGTATAAGTGCAGCTAAAGGCGCCCTGCCTCCGTTCCGTTACACTGTACTAGCTTCTAGTTCTTTAGTTTCTAGCTTCTAGTTCCTTAGCTTCTAGTGGTCTGTCAACATTAAATGTTGGGGTAATCTGCGATGCCTTTTGGTGCTGAATTTCGTTGAAGAACTCCTTCCGTAGCTACGGCTATGCAAGGAATCCTTCGCCTCATTCAACACCAAAATTCATCAGCACCTTACCCACAAATTCAATATTGACAGACCACTAGCATCTACTTAACGAACTTCATCCGGTACTTATGGTCGACATCTCCTTTTTTGATCTTCTCCAACCTCCGTTTCACCATCCGCTTTTTAAGCGGCTTAAGCAATTCGGTGAACAGGATACCTTCGATGTGGTCGTACTCGTGTTGGATGACCCGGGCGTTCATTCCTGAATAGGTCTCGGTGTATTCAACAAAGTCTTCATCTTGCCAGCGGATGGTTATCTGTTCTGGTCGTTCGACGTCCCCGGAGATGTCTGGAATACTGAGGCAGCCTTCTGAATAGGAACAATCGTCGCCGGTTTCTTCCAGGATCTGGGCATTGATGAAGACTTTACGAATACCAAGATGCTCCTGCCCTTCATCGAGCATCGGTCCACTGTCAACAACGAACAGCCGAATGGAGCGACCAATCTGTGGGGCGGCCAGGCCGACACCATTAGCGTTTTCCATGGTTTCCCACATATCGGCCAGCAACTGTTCAAGCCCTTCGTAATCGGGAGAAATGTCAATGCCCACTTTTTTCAAGACGGTTTGGCCGTAGGCATAAATAGGAAGTATCATTAATTGTTTTTTTAAGGCCGCAAAATAGATTTATCGCAGAGATTCCATAAAGTCCTGAAGAATAATTGTCGCAGCAATTTTGTCCACCCTTTCTTTTTGTCTACGCTTCATTTTAGGTACTCCGGCTTCGATCATTGCCTGCATTGCCCTTTTAGACGTGTAGAATTCGTCTTGTCGGTGCAGCTTTATCTCAGGGTAAAGCTTAGCGAAGTTGCGCTCAAAGCCAACAACTTGCGCATTGATCTTATTGGGGGTACCATCTTTATGGAAACTTTCCCCAATAACGAGGTCTCCCACGGGTTCGCGGGAGAGATAGTCCTTCAGCCAATCTAAGAGCTGCCAGGTAGGCACAGTCTCAAGGCCTGTAGCAATCAGACGTAGGGGATCGCTGGCAGCGATACCACATTTCTTGGACCCGTAGTCGATGGAAATGATACGTTTGATAACTTGAAGTGTCTGTTTATTAATGTCTAAACAACAAAGAAGGAGGATGGGTTTCATCCGTCTCTAAAGAGCACCTCACTTTGACCTTGAAAACATAAAAGTACAGTTGTAAAGTATTATACGGGGCACCCAATTATTTGGGCGCCCCGTACAAGAGTCGTAACATACTGTCAAACAGCAACTTATTATGCTATTCAACAGGTAATGATTAAATCAATTTTCACTCAGCGGTGCTTCCTAGCGTAGATCTTCTGCTGCTCCACCGCTCAGTCTCCGGTAAGCCTGCTTGATGCTTCGGCGTGTTTTGTAGATCAGCCACATCATTACCGGAACGACCACCAGCGTTAGGAAGGTAGCGAAAACCATACCGTAGATGATCGTCCAGGCCATTGGCCCCCAGATGGCGGTGTTGTCTCCACCGAGGAAGTAACGGCCATCCCAGCTAGCGATGAAGCTGAAGAAGTCGAAGTTGAACCCGATCGCCAGGGGAATCAAACCGAGCACGGTTGTGATCGCCGTCAGCAGTACCGGACGGAGACGGGTAGAGCCACCATTGATAATGGCGTTATGGATGTCTTCCAGCTCTAGGTCGGATATTTTTTCCAGGCCTTGTTCTTCAACCTTTTCCTTCATAAGCAGCGTCGTGTAATCAATCAGTACAATAGCGTTGTTCACCACTACGCCCGCAAGCGAGATGATGCCTACCCCCGTGAATACGACCGACAGCGTTCCGCCAAAGAAGAAGTACCCCAGCAAGACACCAATCAGTGACAGGACCACCGAAGTCAGGATGATGAACGGAGAACTTATACTGTTGAACTGCGCAACGATGATGATGAAGATCAGGAATAGCGCGAAGACGAAAGCGCCGAGTAGAAACCCTAAATCCTCCTGCTGCTGTTGCTGCTCACCGGTAAAGGCGTAGTTGAAGCCCTCGGGCATGTCATAGCCCTGCAGCGCTTCTTCGATTTGAGGAACTACGTTATTGCCCACGTAACCGTCCAGCACGTTAGAGCTGATGGTGATCACCCGGTCCAAATCCTTACGCTTGATGCTGGAATAGGTAGAGGTGTACTCCACACTGGCAACTGTACTAATGGGCACTTGGCTAATCCGGCCGTTGGTCGGATCGCGAAAGGTGATCCGCTGGTTCAGTAGGCTTTCTACCCGGTTGCGGTCTTCCTCTTTCAGGCGGATGAAGATAGGATACTCGTCTTCGCCGAGTTTGTACTTGCTCACTTCCTTACCATAAACGGAGGTGCGCAAGGTGCTGGCGATCTGGAAGGTACTCAGGCCGTAACGGCGAGCAGCTTCGCGGTCTACTTTTACGAGGAGCTCGGGTTTACCGAGCTTGACGTCGGCAGACAGTTCCTCGATACCGGGGATACCCTGGGCATTAATAAAACCGATCACGTCGTCGCCGAGGGGGATCAGTTTCCCAAGGTCTTCGCCGGTGATCTCCAGGTTGATGGCCTTGCCGGTTGGAGGTCCGCTGGCGTTCTGGCCTACGCTGACCTTCGTTCCTGGGATGCCCTGTATGGTCTCACGGATTTCCTCCATGATCTTCTTGGTGCTCACGTCTCCGCGCTCGCGGAAAGGGACGAAGCTGACCGTAATCCGCGCCTTATTCGGCGTCACGCCCGGTTCTGGTGGGGTGTTGGGGTCAGAAGTATTTTCACCAATCTGGGTTAGGACGGATTCCACAACGTCGCCGTAGGATTCCAGCATCGCCAGCATCTTGGCTTCTAGTTGGCGGGTCACCTCGTTGGTCGCCTGGATGTCGGAGCCCAGGGGTAATTCGATGAAAGCGTTGACGTACAGCGGGTCAGCTTCGGGGAAGAACTCCACCGTTGGTGGTGCCAAAATTGTAAGGCCGATGGATGCGAAGAACAACAAGATGGTACCAAAAAGCAGACTCCTGCCCCACCGCAGCGAGAAATTAATCACGCCTTTGTACTTGCCTTCCATCCAGGGCAGGAAACTATCTTGAAAGACAAAGGAGACCGGACGCAGCATAAAGTAGTACACCAGCGTAACGATCGTAACAATCACCATCAGGTTGAAGAACCACTTCTGGCCGCCAAGGAGGCCGATCAGTATGCCAAGAACCATCATGATCCCCGCTGCTATTAACGTTTTCAGCATCCCGCGTTTGCGCCCCTTCTTTGTTTCTGCCCGCTCATCAATCTTCATGAATGTGTTAGCGAGCACGGGGTTGATGACCAGGGCAACGATGAGGGAGGAACCAAGGACAAGAATCAGCGTAATCGGGAAGTATTTCATGAACTCCCCTACGATGCCCGGCCAGACGGCCAGCGGACTGAAAGCCGCCAAAGTAGTCGCTGTAGAAGCAATGATCGGCCAGGCAACCTCGCCCGCTCCCAATTTGGCGGCATCGTCCGACCGTAGCCCCTGTTGCAGGTAACGGTAGACGTTTTCCACGATCACGATACCGTTATCCACCAGTAAGCCAAGGGCCAGTATGAGGGCAAACAGTACCACGATGTTAAGCGTCACGCCCGCCAGCCAGATCCAAAGAATACCCATCAGCATGGACAGCGGAATGGCGATACCAACGAAAAGGGCATTGCGCAAACCGAGGAAAAAGAGCAGTACCAGTACCACCAGGATTACCCCAGAAATGATGCTGTTCTCCAGGTTGTCTACCTGGTCGCGAGTGTTGTAAGATTGGTCGTTGAAGAAAGCAATTTCCAGATCTGCGGGCAATTGCGCCTTCACGCGGGCAACTACTTCCTGAATTTCATCGGCGGTAGTCAGCAGATTTTGTCCGGATTTCTTGATCACATCAAGGCTCACCACCGGTAAGGCATTCGCCCGGGCGATGCTGATGGGGTCTTCGTAGCCAAACTCGACGGTTGCGATATCGCGCAGGTACACCAAACGTTGGCGTTCGTTTTTAATGATGGTATTGGCCAGTTCTTCGGCATCTTCAAACTCGCCAACTACGCGGATGGCTCGACGAACATTGTTGTTCACGATCTCACCGCCGGAAAGCGTGAGGTTTTCACTACCGATGGCGTTTTCAATGTCCTGAAAGCTAATTTCCAGGCTCTCCATTTTACGTACATCTACCGCAATTTCGATCTCCCGGTCCTGTACGCCTTTGAGCTGCACGTCATTTACGCCTTTGATATCTTCAATCCCTTCCTCCATCATTTCGCCGTAGCGGCGCAGGTCGTCCGGAGGAAAATCACCACTCATGTTGATCGTCACGATGGGAAAGTCAGAAGCGCTGATTTCGAGAATAGTGGGGTCCGAATCCAGGTCAGACGGTAGTTCCGGCTTGGCAACGTCGACGGCATCTTTTACGCGACGAACGGCCTCGTCGATGTCCTCATCAGCATTAAACTCAACGGTAATCACCGAGAAGTCCTGGATACTGGTGGAGGTAATCTTCTTCAGGCCATCTACCCCCTGAAGCTCTTTTTCGAGCGGACGTGTGATGAGGCTCTCGATGTCCGCCGCCGAATTACCGAAGTAAGGCGTATTGACGAACACCTGAGGAAACTTCACTTCAGGAAACTGCTCCTTCGGCACCTGATCATAGGCATAAAGGCCGAAGATGAAGATCATGATGGTGAGCAGAAAGACACTGGTGGAGTTGTCTACTGCTAGGTTGGTTAGGGAGAATGTTCTTTTCTTCTGTTCCACTTTTAATAGTCTTGTAGTCTGGTAATACGGTAGTCTGGTAGGGCTACCGCACAAGGCAGACGTGATAGTGATAAAGTGTGATAGTACTGAAGTATGGCTGTCTACAAGACGACCAAACTACAGGACTGCCAGACTATTGAATGGGGTTTTGGCTTAAAGACACCTTCTGCCCATCGGTAAGCCCGCGCGAGCCGGCCGTAATGATGCGGTCGCCCACCTTGAGGCCAGATTCGATGACGGCTTTATTATCAAAGCTATTTCCGGTTTCAACGTAGGTCTTACTGGCCATGGAGCCTTTGTCTGCTACGTCGGTAGCGAGGAAGACGAAGCGGCGGCCGTCGATCTCCTGTTGGATCTGGTCTTGACTCACGACGATGATATTTTCGGCGCTGTAGTTGAGTACTTCCACTTCAGCAAGGAGGTTAGCCTTAAGCTGACGCAGGTATTTTCCGGGCACATCAATCTCCACCTCAAAGGTGCGGTTGGCGGGATCCACCGTTTTACCGATGCGAGTGATCGGGGCCATAAATTCGAGGTTGAGCGCGGGGACCTTCACCTTTACTTTTTGGCGAAGTTTCACCTTGGTGAGCAGGTCTTCCGAGGCATCAGCCACCACATCGAGGTCGTTGGTATTGAGGATACTCAGAATCGGGAGGCCGGGAGAAGCCGTTTCTCCCTGGCGCATCATCACTTGGTCAACAGTGCCGGAAATCGGTGCGTAGACGTTCTTCTTGGCGCTTTGCACATCGATGCTAGCGAGCTGCTTTTGCACGCGGTCATAGTTGCTCTTGGCCTCGAGGAACTGAATTTCGGAGCCAATTTTCTGGTCCCAAAGGCGCTGTTGGCGCTCGTAGATGGTTTTGGAAAGTTCCGCCGAAGTTTCCAGTTCTGCCCGCTGGGTGGTGATGCTTTCGACGTCAATGACGGCGACGAGCTGGCCCTTGCGGATGGCATCGCCTTCGTCAAAATTCATACGCAGGATACGGCCGGGGAGCTGCGGGCTGGCGACGGCGCTTTCAGTAGCACGGACGGTGGCCTGCACTAAGGCGAAGTCTTCGAAAGAAGCAGTCTTCACCGGCTCATAAGCGACGAGAACGCCCTTTGGTGCCAGGCTCGGGTCTTCGGCGAAGATCACCTTTTCGAGTGCCTCGACCTGCTGCGCCAGGGTGCGCAGTTCGGTCTTTTTTGTTTTGAGGTATTCCTTCTTTCCTTCCAGGTCAGTTGGAACGACATTGGCATCGGTGGCGGGGCCGCAGGATGCAAGGAAGGTTAAAAGGAGCAGAGGGAGGAGGTAGTGTATTGCTTTCATCTGGAGGGTGGGGTCCCCGGACTCCGATCGATGCTTCGCATCGCTCTGCGCCTGGGGTTAAAACGATTCGATCCCTCCGGGATCAAATCATAAGGTGGCGATCCCGGAGGGATCAAATCGTTTTGGCCCCGGATGGAATGAGATGCGAAGCATCGAATGGAATCCGGGAATGAGGCGCGAAGCGCCAAAATGGTGTGGTATGGTTAGTTACGGCCCAGCGCCAGGAAGAGGTCTTCCTTAGCAACCAAGGTTTCGTAAAGTGCATTGAGGTAATTGGCCTGAGATTCGTACAGTGCTTGTTCCGCTTGTACGATCTCAATACTGGAACCAACGCCTTCACGGTATTTTACCTGGGTGACATCGTAGATGCGTTGGGCGAGGGCGAGGTTGTCTTTAGTTACCGCCAAGCGGTTGTTGTTGGCCGTGAAGGTGGCGCGGGCATTCAGTACTTCAAGTTGAATGCTACGCTGCGCATCATTCCGTTGGTTGAGGACCTTCTGCGTAGCAAGACTTGCCCGCTCTACGCGTGCTTTTCGGCCGCCAAAATCGTAGATCGGGACACTCGCGCTCAGGCCCAGAACAACCGTCGGCGCCCAAAAACCGTCAGAGAAGCTGTTGCCTTGAAACTGGTACTGACCAGAAACCGTGGCGTACACCGTGGGCAGGTAAGCCGATTTTTCGAGTTCCTCGTTCAACCCTTGCAGTTCGATGGTCTTATCAAGTAACCGTATTTCAGGGCGCGCCTGAAACGGGATGTCGGAGGTCAGCGCAGCGACTTCGATGTCCGTTTCCAGTTTATCAAGGTCGTCTTCGACTCGTAGTGGCTCGTTAATGGGGTAATTGAGGGTGAATTTCAACGCGCGCAGCGCGTTCTCGGCCTGGCTGCCTACCTGATCCTGCTGGCTGCGCAGGTTATTCAGGCTGAGTACGAGGCGGTCCACGTCGAGTTGCTCCACGAAACCAGCCTCATACTGGGCGTTCGTTTCGTTGAGCAGTTTCTCCAGGTTGGAGATGTTACGGTCGAGAATAACAACGTTGGTTTTCAGCAGCAGAACGGGAAAGTAGGCCCGGGTTACCTGGCTGCGCACTGTCCGTTGGGTATTTTCCAACTGGAGGTTGAAATAGTCGCCGCTGGCGCGCGCCGCGCGCAGGCCGACGAAGAAACTACCGTCGAAGAGCATGCTCCGGGCGGAAATGCCAGCAGTAAGACTGTTCTTAAGCTGGAAGGCGATGCTGCTTGGCGCATCGGGATCTCCCATAGCGAATGCTTCCGGCAGCGGTAATACCGGAACCTTGAGGAAGTGGTTAAAATCCAGCGAACCATTGACCTGAGGTAAACCAGTGCTGAGGCGCTCCTTTACGTTTTGCTCGGCATCCAGAATATTCACCTGAGCGTTTCGGATGATATTACTGTTGTTCATGGCATAACCCACGGCCTCCTCAAGGCTAAAGACGGGCGGCGCTTCTTCTTGCGCCGTTAGCCGGAAAGGGCCGGTGGCCAAAACCGTCACCAGGGCGACGAGGCACAACAAGCGTTGGTGTAGTGAATTCATTTCGGTCAATGATTGTGTTAGTGCGTGGATATCGGTGGCTGAGGTTTCTCATCCGCAAAACTCTATGAGTTCCCTAATGGATGGAAATGATAGAAAATTTTATTCGAGAGCTTCCTTATTCAGGTATTTATCCAGCCGTTCCCGGCCAAATTGGTTTACTATGCCGTGAAAATGGTAGTGGCTTAGTTGGCTGATGATGTTCGAAATAGAGCGCTCCTGGGCCGGAAAAATGCTGGTATCGATGACCGACATCATCATCGAGCTATAAAAGCGAGCAATGATCATGGGGTCTAGATCGTCCCGGTAGATGCCTTCTTCCAAGCCACGTTCCAGATTAGCCATCAGCGATTTGCTGAATTCCAGGTGGTGGTTCTGGACGAGGCTCTTCCAGATCACTGGGTAATACTTTTGTAAATCCCGTAAGGTGGCAGGAGACATGGCCCGCATCTGCCGGATGAAGTAGCGGCTGTTGCGCAGAAACTCATCGATGGCGTCAACGGCCTCTTCCCGGTTTAGGTCAAGCGTTCTCATATCTTCGCAGTAATCATCCTCCATGACGAGCTTGATGAGCTCTTCTTTGTTGGAAACCTCCACGTAGATCGTCTTCTTGGACACGCCCATCTCGCGGGCAATATCATCCATGCTGACGCTCTTAATACCCAGGCGCATGAACATGTCATGCGAGGTCCGGATAAGCTGTAGTCTAGTAGTTAATGATTCATTCACGGTGTCAAGAACGACGGAAACTCTGAATGGTTCGATAGTTTCTAATGTTTCTTGCGTTTCTTCTCTAAAACATGCTGTGGCGGCCTGGTAGTCGTCAGGTTTTTAGATCGCAGTAATAAATAACTGGTTCACGCCAGATGGTCACGCCGAAACGATTGGTTGCCCGCCTTTAGGCCGTGGGGGTTAACAGACCTCTAAGTCTGCATTTTCCGGTTTAAAGGCCGATAAAACCTTCACACCTAAAGGCCGGGTAACCGATCGCGTCACATCAGCCGACCGATTAGAGCAGTAATTAAATACTGCGATCCAATTAGCCGGATAGGTCAAACCTTCCCAAGTAATTACCGAATTCCTTATATTCATCTCTTTATTCTTCTTACACCTAACAAACCCAGATTTATGCACCGTTTTACCCCACTCCTATTCCTGGTCCTCACTGCCTGGAGCTGTTCCAACAAATCAACGCCAGCAATAACCGAAGTCGATTTACCCTATTCGGTAACCGACGAACTCACCACTACCCAAATCACCGGGCAGATCATCAATTACGACACCACTGCACATCCAGGCTTTATTGGGTTGGCCTGGCATACTTGGCATAATATGGGTTTGGATCGGGAAAACTATTTCTTGGAGCCTGACGGGAGCTTTGCCTTCACGGTACGCGACAATGTGATCAGGGATTACAACCTGCAGTACAACAACCAATTTTACGAATTTGCGCTAATTCCCGGCAGTGATCCTTATCTAGAATTGACCCAGGATGGCACAGTGTTCTCCTTTTCCGCGCCGCAGGACTCCTTTGTAGAAAGTAGTAACTATTTAATCGAAGCCCTCGCGAATCAGGTCTACTGGGACCGCGCCGGCCAGGTATTCAACTACCAAACAAACCTCGATACGATGCAGCAGGAAATGATGGCACTGGAAGCAAATCTGCAGCAGCGCTTTGATTCTCTTTGGCAAGCCGGGGAATACACCGACCCGGCACTGTACGAGTTCGTCCGGCAATTCGTACACCATCGCACTCGGAGAACGCTTCCATTTAAAGTGCGTACGCTCAGCAAAGAACAGGAGCGACAAGCAAATAATTCAAACCCCGCGCTCCGGGAGCCACTAAAGGACCAACTGCGGGTACTAAACCAAGTAGTTACTCCGATGGGTGCCTACAAGCAATCGCTCCTAGACCTAGGGTGTCCAATCTGTAGGGCTTAAGCCGTGCCGGTTTTTCACAAAAAGGAAAGGGCTTATTCAGCTGAACCCTGCCTTAAACCCTAGCGTTTTGTCATGTCAACTCTGGCACATTATTGCAAAGCGTGGCAGCACGTCATACCTGCCTGCCGGCGGCCTACTTTTGACGCATCAAAAGTAGCAAAAATGCCTAGCTGTGCCGGTGGCTGATCGGTTAACGAAGCCCCGGGTCCCATCCAACGCTACTTGGCTTTTTGTCAAAATTTCAGCTTTGTAGAAAAGCTCAAGCCCTGGACTCCATGCTTGAAAACCAAGGCTTTGGCCTCTGCACTTAATTTTACTAAGCCCACTAGCTTGGT
>JBLHRW010000025.1:0-23187 GCA_047626445.1 Neolewinella sp. | reverse complement strand
ATTTCCGTAGCTACGGCTATGCAAAGAATTTTTCAAGAACGGCGAGAACAAAAGCGTCAGGTCAAGAAACACGTTTTATTTAATTCGCGTCCCTAAGCTATACAAATGCGACAAAAATCACCCTCTCCCCCTCGTACAACGAAAATATAACTTATGGCAAACGCGTAAAATCCCCAAGCGTCCATTAACGCTGGCGGTGTTGGCTATCCAAAATTTTAAGAAAAGGCTTACTCTCCGCCTTCGTAATCGAAGGGCAGCACCTTCGAATCTTTCACTGTTGAAAGGGTCATTAAGGTTTTCAGCCGCTCGATCTCATCAATCTGTTGCAAGGTCTTGAACAGTAACCTTTCGTAGGTAGGAATGTCCTTACAAACGATCTTGATCAGAAAATCAGCTTCACCGGTAATGATGTAGCACTCGGTGATTTCGTCAATTCCTTCCACTTGGGAAAGAAAGCTCTCGCGGGCTTGGTTCTTCCGCCAATCGAGAGAAACCAATACAAAAGTCTTGACCATAAGGCCAATGGCTTCTGGATTAACCTGGGCGTGGTAGCTGTTAACTACCTCGTTCTGTTCCAGCTTTTTAACGCGCTCCAAGGTTGGTGCTGGGCTAAGACCAATTCTTTTAGAAAGGTCGAGATTTTCAGATCGATTTTATCAAGTTTATCAGACATAAGATGAGTCAAGGAATGTTGGTGCGGCGAAGATAGCCGCACCAACTATTATTTCAAAATTTCGCTTGAAAAAGTATAATATTTTCCTGAAGTCAGGTTACGGCCAAATTCCAAGGGCAATGTAGTCACTAGATATCTTACTGATTGCCAATGCGAAAGCAGCGGTTCTCAGGTCTTTGATTTCGGCGTTGTCCTTGTACATGGAATAGATGCCCTGGAACCCAGTGATCATCGTTTCTTCTAATCCAGAGCGTACCAGGTCTACTTCGTCCGCACCGCGAATGATCAACTCCTTATCACGATCGCTGATCGTTTTGCCGGTAGTGGCTTCGATCTGCGCTACGATTCGTCCGTAGGCACGTTCGTCAAAACGCTTTTCCAAGCGGCCGAAACGCATATGGCTCAGGTTCTTCAGCCATTCGAAGTAACTCACGGTTACGCCTCCGGCGTTGAGGTAGATGTCTGGAATAACGATGATACCGCGCTCGGCCAGGATGGCAGCTCCGTCGGCGGTAACGGGTCCGTTAGCCGCTTCGGCAACGATTTTGGCCCGTACGTTAGGGGCGTTCTCCGAGTCAATCTGGTTCTCCAGTGCCGCAGGCACCAGGATGTCGCATTCGAACTCCATCACGGCCCGACGCTTGTCTTTGCCGTAGATTCGAGCACCGGGGTAGCTCAGGATGCTACCATGATGAGCACGGTGGCGGAGCAGCGCGTGAATGTCGATACCATCCGGGTTGTAGATGGCTCCTTCGACCTCGGAAACACCGATGATCTTAACGCCGCCTTCATCCTGGCTGATGGTGGCGGTATTGGAACCTACGTTGCCGAGGCCCTGAATCACCATCGTCTTGCCTTCGACGCCTAAGTTCAAGCCGAGCTTGTCCATCAGGTCTTTTTGATTACAGGCTTCGCGGATACCGTAGAAACAACCGCGGCCGGTGGCCTCCGTGCGGCCACGGACACCGTTCTGGTTCACCGGCTTACCGGTTACGCAGCCAGCTGCGTTGATGTCATCAGGGTAAAAAGCCCGATAAGTATCATAAATCCAAGCCATCTCTCGGCTTCCTGTACCGTAATCCGGAGCAGGTACGTCAATGGCTGGGCCAATGAACTTGTGGCGGATGAGCTCGGTAGTGTAACGCCGGGTGATCTTCTCCAGGTCAGCCTCGCTGTACTCCCAGGGGTTGATCTTCACCCCGCCTTTGGCACCGCCAAAAGGAACATCAACAATGGCACACTTAAAGGACATCAGGGTGGCCAGGGCCACTACTTCGTCTTGACTTACGTGATTAGAGTAACGAATACCTCCCTTGGTAGGGCTGCGGTGGTTACTATGCTGTGCACGGTAGGCTTCCAGTACTTCGACCTTTCCGTTAATTTTAACGGGGAAATGGATCTGGTAAACGCCGTTACAGACTTTAATCTGTTTCAAAAGGCCCTCATCTAGGCCAGTGTGTGGTGCGGCAGCGTCAAAATACCGGTTGACGCTTTCGAGAAACGAAACTTCTTTAGGCATGATCATCAATTTGGTTTTCTAAATCAGATAGGCGGCGATCCAATCGCCACAGGTAAAAGGCAAGCCCCAGAAAAACAACGACGATCACCGCCACCACGACGTAGATTTTACCGACGCTCCGCAAAAAGTCTGCCGGTGGTTCGACGGCGGATTGAGCGCAGAGGTCTGCAACAAAGCAAAACAGTAAAAATGCGGAGGTGGTGAAGCGAGCCATTATTTGCCGGAGCATTTGGTTAGGGCGGCAAAGATAAGCTTGTCGCGTTGGGTAAATGTAGCGGTTTGCTTCGGGAAAAGGATTGTTGCGGTAAAATGATTTTTGGGCGCGGCCGCAGGTGCAAGGTTCGGTTGGGCCAACGGACCATTCTATTGATCGCGTTCTAGCGGGGAAATGAGAGCTATAACCACTAGGCCACTAAGGGCTACACTATGCGGTCGAGGAGTTGCACTCCGAAGACCGACGGGAGGAGTAACCACTAAGACATTAAAGAAAACGCTAAGGGACGCCCTACTATCGACTACGAGACAAATAAGGCGCGGCCACAGGGTACAAAAAAGTGTTTGTTCAAAGAACAGGAGAGGATTAACACCGTAGGAATGCTGAAGAACAAAGATTCATCGAAATCCTCCTTAGGTTTATCGAACGAATTTTTACGGTCCACATAAAAACCTGACTTTGGTACTATCAATCAAAATTGAGACTACCATGAAAATTGCATCACTCGCCGTCGGCAACAACACCATCGAAGCTTATAATAGCATGTGGACCGGCATTGAAACTGTTTACTATAACGGTATCCGGGTCAGCAAGCAGTTCAACTGGTTTGTCGGAATTCACGAATTCCAGGTGATGGCCGACGATGGAATCAACACCGATTATTACCGCGTTGATTTCCGGATCAGCTTTAACAATATGTCCTGTATTACCGTTGATGTAAAAAGGAATGGAGCGTGTCTTCTGGATCAGAGCGGCACCAACTACCGTCATGCAGCCAATGCCTTACCCATGCTACCCGCCAACCGGGGCTATCACCATCTCCGGGAGCGCGTAGCTGCTCCGCTGTATCGGGAAGAAGACCTGGTCTAAAAGTGAGGAAAAGAATTATAAAATGAGGGGATGCCCCTCTCTCAAATCAGCATCAATGCTAAAAGTTAGTCTACCCGTTGGAGATGACCTCCTGGAAATCCATCACAATATGTGGGCGGGGAAAGATTCGATTTATTGGAACGGCAACCAAATGAGCCGCAAGCGCAGGTTCTTAGGCAGTACCCACGTGTTCCGGGTCCCGACGGGTCCCTCCGGGCAAGATCACGTATTCCGCGTCAGAATCAGCATCGGGCTCAACGGCACCACCTACAGTGTCAAACGCAACGATAAGGTTTTGCTGGGTACCTGGCGGGATAAGCTGACCTATGACAACCGTCGTCAGATGCCTGAAACTCCCGGACTTGACCTTAATGCGCCGCCCACGCGCCGTCGCCGCACAGACCGCGTTGAACCAGTGCCAAGCCCTGCACAAAGCTGGCGGGAGGAGGATTTGATCGTGTAGCAGTTTCCTAATTAATCGACTTATCTAACAGTACTTCTACTGCCGGGGAGGCTAATCACCTTGCTCCTGTATACCTCTTCCCTACACCTGCGTCCCCGCCCAAAAAACATCAGACTAGCTGTTGTACTTCCCCGCACAAATTCTATTCACCAATTCCATTGCCTGTGTACCTTTGCTTCGGTTAAGTTACTTTTATCCCTTTCCCCTTCTCCCTTTATTATGGCAGGCAGCACCTACGGCAACTCTTTCCGCATCACCACTTTCGGCGAAAGCCACGGCGTCGGCCTCGGCGTAACCATCGACGGTTGCCCCGCCGGTTTGGACTTCGACGAGGAATTCATCCAAGCCGAGCTCGCCCGCCGCAAGCCGGGCCAGAGCCGCATCGTAACCCAACGCAAAGAAAACGACGGCGTGCAAGTTCTTTCTGGTGTTTTCGAAGGCAAAACTACCGGCACGCCGATCGGAATGATCATTTTCAACCAAGATCAGCGGAGTAAGGACTACGGACATATCTTCGACAAATTCCGGCCGAGCCACGCCGACTACACCTTCTCCGCCAAGTACGGCATCCGTGATTATCGGGGAGGTGGCCGCTCCAGTGCCCGGGAAACTGCCGCGCGGGTAGCCGCCGGTGCCGTAGCCCAACTACTGCTAAGCCACTACGGCATCACCATCACCAGCTACGTTTCCCAGGTTGGCAACATTGTCGTTGACAAGCCCTACCAAGAGTTGGACCTGAGCCTGACGGAGAGCAATGATGTTCGCTGTCCGGACCCCGAAAAGGCGGCAGAGATGGAGACCGAGATCCTCGCAGTTCGCAAAGCAGGAGACACCATTGGCGGCGTGGTTACTTGTGTGGTACAGGGCGTCCCTGCTGGCTGGGGAGAACCGGTATTCGATAAGCTCCACGCCGAGCTGGGCAAGGCCATCCTGAGCATTAACGCCTGTAAGGGCTTCGAATACGGCTCCGGCTTCGCCGGCGTCACCATGCGCGGAAGTGCGCACAACGACGAATTCTACACCGACGAGAAGGGCGCCGTAAAAACCCGAACCAACCGCAGCGGTGGCGTACAGGGAGGTATCTCCAACGGCGAAGACATTTATTTCAGGGCGGCCTTCAAACCTGTGGCCACCATCATCCAGGACCAGACCAGCGTCAACGAAGCGGGGGAAACGGTGACGGTGACGGGCAAAGGACGGCACGACCCGTGCGTCTTGCCGCGGGCGGTGGCTATCGTTGATAATATGGCAGCGCTGGTATTGGCAGATATGATGCTGCGAGCCAGAGGGAATCGGATATCCAACCTTTAGTCAGGAAGCCCCCCCCCGCTACACCTTCCCCAAACACTCTCGCAACGCATCCCGCCAATGCCGCGGGATAGCGGTTACCTCCGTAATTTTCCGCGTATTCAGTACGCTGTAGCTAGGCCGTTTGGCCGGTGTAGGGTATTGCTCCGTCTGGATGGGCTTCAATTGGCAATCAATGCCGGATATTTCGAAGATGGCGTGGGCAAAATCGTACCAGGAACAAGCGCCGCTGTTGGCGAAGTTGTAGATGCCGCTGGGAGCGTCGCTTGCCGCCAGCTGTAAGGTAGCCGCAGCGAGGTCGGCGGCGTAGGTCGGGCTGCCAATCTGATCAGCGACGATACCCAGTTGATCACGTTCGGCCCCGAGGCGGAGCATAGTTCGAACGAAGTTATCACCGTATTCGGCGTACACCCAACTGGTGCGGATGATGTAGGCATCAGGGTGATTTTTCATCACGGCGTTCTCGCCTTCCAGTTTGGTGCGGGCGTAGATGCTGTTACCCCGTGTCCGGTCATCTTCGAGCAGCGGACGGTTGTAACCATCATCGTAGACGTAATCGGTGCTGAAGTGAACGAACCCGACATCGGCCTCGTGGCAAGCTCCGGCCAAACGGGCAGCGCCATCGACATTGACGGCACGACATTTATCAGGTTCACTTTCGGCCCGGTCTACCGCCGTATAGGCGGCGGCATTAAAGCAAATATCAGGTTTGGCTTCCGCGAAGGCTGCTCTTAAGTCAGCTGGCTTTGTTAGGTCCAACGAGGATCGGCTGTAGGCAAAAATACGTACACCTTCTAGTTGGCGGGCGGCTCCAATAAGCTTTTGGCCAAGCTGGCCACCGGCGCCACAGATCATGATTCTTTTCATTGGCGCTAAGGTAAAGTTCACTCGGGAACTAAAGGTAAAAACCTAAAATTTCAATGATTTGACCAATGATTTTGAAGCAAATGGGCTTTATGCCGGTCTGCTTCGGCACCTTTAGTACCCGAGTGAGGTGCTTCTATTTAGGTTTGTCAAGCCGCAAAATTTTCAGGCGCGGCCGCAGGTGCAAAGGAAAGGTTAGGAAGCAATGTATTGAGGTAATGCCGGGCCACGAGCGCCAACGAGCATTCCCGCTCAAGCCCGGAGGGGCCGTTTCTTGTAGCGAGGGGTAACCGCAGGATCAAGGAAAACCCCTCGTTTTAGTTGCATCACCCCTGCCCCTAAAATCCTTCCCTGTACCTGCGACCGCGCCGCCTAATCCACCCTCACTTTGCCGGTCTCTAAATCGTAAGCGAGCGTAACCTACCAATCGCCAGGTGGCATATACAAGCCAGACACCAGGACTTTCTCCCTACGGAAATAGAAGTCATACCTATAGTCATCGCCTAAGACTAAGGGACGCCGTACAATTCATATGCTCATAATTCTCTTCTTCTTCCGAATACTCAAGGCTAGTAAAAACGGATACTTCATGGGAGAGAAACCACTAATCGTCAGATGAGATTGCCAATTAAGGTGAGGAAGGTGCAAATCGTGCAACTGCCGCGCTCTACACCTTCCTCACCCAATAGGCCAAAGTATCAACAGACCAATTACCTTAGCGCCAATGACCGAAACCCAGCGCCACGATGCCTTCCGTAAGTACTTCTACCGCCAGCTAGACAATATAGCAGCCAATGACGTATATGCGGATACCGAAAGAGCCCTGGCCTTGCGCCGGTTGATCCTTGAAATCTTTGAACGGGCGACGGAAAAGGACAAGCTGCATTTCAGCACCAACTTTGCCCGCATCAGCTATACAGCGCATAAATACGGTATTCCCAATGTCCACATTTTCCAGGAGCGGAGGTTTAGGCAGCGGCGGCCGGCGCAGTTATCGGCGCAGGAATTGGGTGACCACCTGGTGTCCGGCTACCGGGTAACGACGGAGTTGACCCGGGCGCTGTTCGGCGGGGCGGTACCCGCCCCCTGGGTCGACTACCTCACCCTGCCCTACCCCATCCCCTACGTAAAGACGGAGGTAAAACAACGCTTCCCTACCCTTCGGGTCGTAGCCGTGGAGTTCGACGACGAAGAAGAGCTACTCTACGTCCGGGAAGAAGAACGACCGGAAAACATCTACGCGATTCCATACGCGGAGGAAGAAGTCGCCAACCCCTTCATCGCCCAGGCGATCGCCATCGTAAAACAGATCAGCGGCTTACCCTGCCTGTTGAACCTGATCAACGCTGAATTACGCGACGATGGCCACCTGCATCCAGCACAGATGGTGGTTGACCCGGACTACCTGATCGACGTTACGGCCGTAGCCGAGTCCTTCAGCGGAACCCACCACTACCAACCCTGGACGGCGATTGCCAAAAAGCTCGTCCCGATGCGGGTAGCCATGCCCCTGGTGCGGGGAAACCTGGTCAACTACTTCCTCGACCGGTTGGTCGAAAACCCTGAGGTCAGTTTTAAAGTGTTGATCGGCAGTATTTTCCAAACCCAACCCTTGCAGCTTTGCTTATTTGACGACAAGCAGATTAAAGAGTTGATTGGCCAGTTGAACAAGCACTTTGTCACGTTACAAAAATTCGTCCGGCAGGAACTGGCGGGCATTGATGTAGACCGGGAGTCGATCCTGCTGGAGCCGAGTTTCCTCAGTCCGACCTACGGCGTACAGGGCCGTCTGGACCTTCTGCAAGCCGGTAAAGACCGGGCTGACCCCACCACCATTGTAGAGCTAAAAACGAGTAAATACTGGAAGCAGAACCGTCACGGCATCAACCAGACAAACTACATCCAGACCTTGCTTTATGACCTGATGATCAACCAGGCGTTGGGGGAAGGCGCCAACGTGCGGAGCTATATCCTTTACAGCGCCGACTATGAGAACGGCCTCAAGTATGCACCGCCGGAGTACCAGCAGAAGCTCGAAGCCATTGCCGCCCGGAACCAGTTGATGGGCGTAGAACTGTTGCTCGGTCAACTAGGGGCCAACCCCGATAATGACCTGGAAGCCCAAACGACAAAGCTCCTCAACCGCCTGCAACCGGCCCGCCTTCCGGACCTGAGCAGGTTTGCCAGCCGGGACCACGAGGCTGTGCTCACCCAGTACGGCAAACTCAACGACCTCGAACGTCGGTATTTCGGGGCCTACCTCGGCTTCACGGCCCGGGAGCAACGCCTATCCAAAACCGGGGAACAACGCCTGGAAGGCATCAATGGGCTGGCGAGCCTTTGGCTCGACGAACGGGAAGCGAAGATCGAACGCTTCGAGCTACTCGACGGCTTAACCTACGCCGGCTACGACGAAAAAACCGCCATCCTGACCCTGCATCGCCCGGCTGAAGACGAACGGCTGGTAAAATTCCGCCAGGGAGACATCATTGCCCTGTACGCCACACCAGTGGCGGCGGCCGAGCCGAAGGACGTACTGGCCTCGCAGGTACTTAAGTCAACCATCATCAAAGTCGACCAGCAAGAGGTCCAGCTAAGGCTGAGAAGCCAGCAGCTGAACGATACTGCCTTTCGGCGGGGCAACTTCTGGAGCATCGAGAAAGACGTGCTAGACAGTAGCTTCCGTAACCATTACCAGGGCATGCTTACCTGGGCGTCGGCGCCCCCCGAGTTCCGGCAGCAATGGTTGGGTTTCAAGCCGCCTGGCCAGGCAACGCCTCACCAGGAGACCATAGCGACCACCCTGACCGAAGAACAGAACCGTATCCTGCAAAGGATCATCACGGCGCCAGACTATTTTCTGCTGTGGGGCCCACCGGGAACCGGAAAAACCAGCCAGATGCTCCACCACCTGGTGCGGCACTTACTGGACAACTCCTCCGAGAGTCTGCTGTTGGTGGCCTACACCAATCGGGCGGTCGACGAAATCTGCGAAAGCATCGAGCGCATCATTGGGCCAGATGGCGAACCTTTCCGCAACTACCTTCGGATCGGCAGTCGCTACGGCGTAGCGCCGCGTTTCGAAGAGCGGTTGCTCCAGGTACAAAGCACCCGGATCAATAAACGAGCGGAGCTGAAGGCGCTGATTCAGGAAACCCGAATATTCGTCAGTACCGTAGCTAGTGTTGGCGGTAAGGGGGAGTTGTTTACGTTGAAAAGTTTTGACCGTATTATTGTGGATGAAGCCAGTCAGATCCTGGAGCCTTTGCTGGCGGGGCTGTTGCCCCGGGCACCGCGTGCCTTGCTGATTGGAGATCATCGGCAGTTACCCGCTGTGGTACAGCAGCGGCAGCAGGACACGAAAGTACACGATGAAAAATTGCGGGAGATCGGCCTAAATAACCTCGCGACCAGTCTGTTCGAACGGCTTTACCTGACGGCCCAACGCAAGGAGTGGTCGTGGGCTTTCGATCAACTCAGCCACCAGGGAAGGATGCACCAAGACATTATGGCCTTCCCGGCATTGCACTTCTACC
The DNA here is from genome assembly GCA_047626445.1 of Neolewinella sp. Classification (GTDB taxonomy): domain Bacteria; phylum Bacteroidota; class Bacteroidia; order Chitinophagales; family Saprospiraceae; genus Neolewinella. Next base: position 13,740 of record JBLHRW010000025.1, on the reverse strand, counting down.
AAAAACAACTCAGCATACTGCCGGAAGGCATTGCTCATCGGGAAACCCAGCTCCAAAAACTTTCCCTTGCACCTGCGGCCGCGCCCCTGGAAAGAATATTGAGCAACCACCGACTGACGTTTATCCCCACTAAGCCCGACCTGTCCAGTGCCGACCCCAAGGTTAATGGCCACGAAGCGGCAATGATGGTTCTGTTGATTGAAGCTTACACCCGTCTTTACGCACCGACCGACCGGCCGATTGAACCCGGAGACATTGGCATCATTACGCCCTACCGTGCGCAGATTGCCCACATCCGCCGGCAATTACAGCAAGCGGGTCTCCCTGCGGAAAACTTTCAGGTAGATACGGTGGAACGTTACCAGGGCGGCGCTAAACGCATCGTACTCATCTCGTTGTGCACTAACGAATACAGCCAGATTCAGATGCTTTCTCAGATCAGTGACGAGGGGGTAGATCGGAAGCTGAACGTGGCGATGACGCGGGCGCGGGAGCACCTGGTTCTCGTGGGTTGTCCTGATATTTTACGGCAGAGTACGGTTTACGGAGAGTTGCTGGACTTTGTTGAGAACGGTGATAAGTAACCCTACTTTCGGACCCAAATTATTACTAATTCTAGCTCCGCGCCCCCCCTCTCCTTCTTCTCCGCGCGATAAAATGCTTCAAATTCTCGCGCGGAGAAGAAGAGCAAAGGAGGAGCGCGGAGAACAATATGTCATACAAACACCCCTTACTATGCTACTTAAAAGCCCGGCATTTTTTTTTTGGTGACTACCAGTAAAAAGTACCGTTAAGGCTAGGCAAAATCGGCAACTGATTAACCTGATTGTTGGTAATCCGGTCTACGTAGAAGATGTTCTCCCGGTTGTAAGAGTTGGTCACACTACCGGTAACTTCCAAGCGGGCGTTGTCTCCAAACTTGAAGGTGCGCTTCAGGGAAAGGTCCAGGCGGTGGAAATCGCTGAGGCGGCCGCCATTACGGTCTGGGCTGAGCAAGACGCCCAGGTCACCGTTGCCGGTAAGAACGTTGGGCAGTACGGGGTTAGAGCTCAGGTCCGGCTCTTCGACGAAGCCAATGGTCTGAGTGAAGGGAAAAGCGGAACCGAAGTTGAAGCGGAAGCCAAACTCCCAGACATTATCGCCACCAAAGATGTAGGTGCCGTAAGCATTGACGTTGTGCCGGCGATCAAAGCTCGTGGGGTATTCAGCAATGGCGTCGGTACGGGTTACGAAGCCCAGGCTATAGTTACCTGCAAGGAAGACCCGGCCACTACGGTACTCTGCGGAGATGTCTCCACCGTAAGCAAGACCATCGAGGGTGACGAAGTCAGGATCAGAAGCCAGTAACTTATTACGGTTCAGTTCGATCAGCTGGTTGAAACCTTTGTAGTACCCCTCAACATTAAACGTCAGTTTATCCGTTGCGTCTATTTCCACCCCGCCGATGGCGTGAACGGCTGTCTGCAGGTTATTATCAGTGGGCGTGACGCCATCAGCTTCGAAGATCACCCGCTCGGGCCCAACCAGGAAACCGTTAAAAAAGTTGACGATGTCAAGATCGTTCTGGGTGGAGATCAGGTTTTGGCTGTACAAACCGCCGGCGGCCTTGAAGCGGAGGTTATCGGTGGCATTGTACTTGAGACCGAGGCGAGGTTCCGGAGAGATGGTATTTTGAGAAGCGTAGTACTGGACGCGAATTCCAGGTTCCAGGATCAGTTTACCGATCGTACGCTTGTACTTCACAAAGCCATTCAGCTCGGAAGTAAAGTCTTCCTGACTGAAGGTGATGTTCAGTGGGTTGACGAAAGTAAAGTTCGTATTCAGGCCGTTGAAATCAAACCCGTAGGCCAGTTCCGTATTTCCGCCAAAGTAGGTGAAGGTCAGTTGGGCCGTGTAGTTCGATATTTGGCTGCTGCGGGGAGCACCGGACTGTTCCATCAGGGCCACGTTATAAACGGAAGCACTGATCACCCCGTCAATAACGACGTTACTACTTGGAGGTACAATGTTAAAGCTGGTACCGCCGCCGGTGTTCGTCCAATTGAGGCGGGCCAGGTTTGGCACCTCGAAATCATCGGTAAAATTGAAGCCAAAAATGTTCAGTTTGGAGCCGTTGCCGCCCACCAGACTAATTTTACCGTAGAGATCCTGGTAGTTGTAAGGCAGGCCGATGTCGGAACTGGTCAGCGTCGAAGTATCGCCCAGGTTGAAGAAGTTATCCTGCACGGCGTAATCGTACAGGGTCTTACTGGTCTCGGGAAGTAAGCTCTTCTTACCAGTTACCAGGAAACTGATGCTGCTACCTGTGGCTGGGTTGAGCCGCTTGATCGGCCCCTCCAGCAATACCTTCGCTTGGAAAGGGCTGGCGGAGACCAGGCCACTAAAGTTTTTCTTATCGCCCTCGCGGGTCTTGATGTCAACGATGGCAGAAATTCTACCACCGTATTCGGCGTTGAAACCACCAGTGTACACATCGGCAGAACGAATGGCTTCCGTTTCGAAAACGGAGAAGAGGCCGATGGAGTGAAAAGGGTTGTAGATCGTCATCCCGTCCAGCAGCAACTTATTCTGCACCGGACTACCACCCCGGATGTAGAGTTGGCCACCCTGGTCGCCGGTACTCACGACACCCGGAAGTACGGTAAGGTACTGGGCAATGTCGGGCTCACCACCGGTGGCTGGAAGACTCATGATCTGCGCGCCACTAAAGGTTACCTTAGATACCGCTACGTCAGACCGGGCCTGTTCGCGCCGGGCGCTTACATCGACCGTCGCCAAGCTGACACCACCTGATTTCAGGTTGATACGCTTGTATTCAATCTCGTTCTCTACCGCAATGTTGATGTTAACGACCGTACTGTCGTAACCAACGTAAGTGGCGATGAGCTTGAAATCACCAATGGGTAAGCTGGCGAAATTGTAGAATCCGTCGTTGTCCGTATTCGCTCCTTTATTGAGCCCATCGGGGCCAAGCAGTTGTACGGTACCGAAAGCGATCGGGTCACCGGTTTCTTCGTCGAAAATGTTACCACGAATGATGGCGGACTGTGCGGTGAGCAGGCCGGAGAAAAACAAACAAGTGAGGAGCAACAGATTGCGCATGGTGGACGGGGGCTTTGAAGGGCGCAAAAGTAACCGGAAGGATTGATAGTAAGTAGCAATATGAGCGGTAAGGTGGAATAGATGGGTATTTGGTCGGTTAGGTGGCTATTTTGGTGGCACAAACCCTAATAGCACGAATGGCAATTAAGAGAACAAGGGCCGTCCAGCCTACCTGACCGTCTAAGGCCGCCACGTAGCGAACTGCAGGCCAGACGACAAAGCGCTCCGAGTTGAAACGATGCTCGCTAGCACTAGTGGTTTGTCAATATTGAGTTTGTGGGTAAGGTGCTGATTAACTACTCCGATCTTCCGAAAAGTCCTAAACCCCTTTATTTAACCCGCGTCCGGAACATTTCCCGCTCCCCATCCGTCGTCATCAGGTAGCCGACCAGCTCGTCGCCTTGGGCGATCGGGCCTACGCCTTCAGGTGTGCCGGTAAACAGCAGATCCCCCTTTTGGAGGCGGAAGAACTGGCTGACGTAGCAAATCAGCGTCGTCAGATCAAAGATCATGTTGCGGCTGTGGCCGTGCTGCACTTCTTCTCCGTTTTTCTCCATCCGGAATTCAATGTCGTTCAGGTTGGCGAATTGGTCTGGAGCGAAGAACTCTTTGCTTAAGGGCGCAGAATTATCGAAGCCTTTAGCAATCTCCCAGGGATGGCCTTTAGCCTTCAGTTCATTTTGGAGGTCACGCGCAGTCAGGTCCAGCCCTAGGCCGATGGCCCCGACGTAGTCCATCGCAAACTGTGGCTGCACGTGCCGGCCGTTCTTGGCGATGCGGACGACCAGCTCCGTTTCAAAATGGATGTCCTGGCTGTACTCCGGGTAGTAGAAGGGTTTGTTGTTTGGCAACAGGGCCGTTGGTGGCTTCATGAAAACCATTGGTTTTCCGGGGGCTTTGTTACCTAGTTCGGCGGCGTGGGCGGCGTAGTTCCGGCCTATGCAGAAGATTTTCATGGGGGAGGGGGGTTAACCACTAAGGTATTAAGACACTAAGGTAAAGTAGGATTAGGGGCGCGGCCGCAGGTGCAAGGAAAGTTGGTTACCCAGCCTTGAGGCTGCCTTTCCAGCCTGAAGGCTGGGTAACCAGGGGCTACACCACATTCCATCCAGTCCCCGCCAGGTTCCCCTTAATCCGTCCTTCAATGTCCGCAGTATCCGCCGGTTCGAAGGCCTTGCCGGTGATTATTTCGTAGAGCTCGACGTAGCGGTTGGTGACGAGGTTGACGAAGTCCTCCGGAATTTCGGGCATCGTCTGCCCTTCCAGTCCCTGGAAGTTGTTGTCCATCAGCCATTCGCGGACGAACTCCTTAGAGAGCTGTTTCTGGCGTTCGCCTTTGGCCTGGCGTTCTGCGTAGCCGTCGGCGTAGAAGTAACGGCTGGAGTCTGGGGTGTGGATCTCGTCGATGAGGTAGACTTCGCCGTCGAGCAGGCCGAATTCGTACTTCGTGTCAACCAGGATGAGGCCGCGTTCGGCGGCCATCGCCGTTCCCCGGGAGAAGAGACGGCGGGTATAGTCTTCCAGCTTCGCGTAGACCTCCGGTGTAACGATGCCTTGGGCCAGGATGTCCTCGCGGCTGATGTCTTCATCGTGCCCTTCCTCGGCTTTGGTGGCCGGCGTAATAATCGGTTCAGCAAAAGCGTCGGCTTCGCGCATACCGGCAGGCATCTCAACTCCACACAGCACCCGCGGCCCCGCCTCCTGCCCGGCCTTCGCATAGGTCCGCCAGGCATGCCCAACAGCGTAGCCACGGATCACCATCTCTACCGGAATCGCCTCGCAGGCCTTGCCGATGGCAATACTGGGATCGGGTGAAAACTCCAGCCAGTTCGGGCAGATGTCCCGCGTCGCCTCCAGGAAGTGAATCGCCGTCTGGTTCAGGATCTGTCCTTTATGTGGAATCGCCTTCGGCAACACGTGATCGAAGCTCGAAATCCGGTCACTGGCCACCATCAAGAGTTGATCACCACGGCGGTAAACATCACGGACTTTACCGCGGTAGAATTCCGCAGGAGGATCGAAAGTAAGGTTGGTTTCGTGGAGCGCTTTGGACATGTCGGTTGAATTTGGCGCTAAGGTAATTCAGCGGATTCCCGATTCTCTATTTCAGCTTCTCAATTTTGATTTTCCTCCTATAAATACGGCCCATCCCACGAAAGTGGAACGGGCCGGTCTTGGTCTTTCCTTTGCAGGAAACACCCAAGTAGTTTGTTATCAGACGATATTGTCTTCCTCCGCATCCTCCAACGGCATCACCATCGCAGGTTGTGGCACAGCGTGTTGGTGATCGTTGCTTTTCTCCTTGTGCTTCTTGATTTGCCGACGCAGTGCCTCCGCCACTTCCGCAATGGCGCGCTTGATGCTCGGGTCGTTGTGTTCAGCGACAAGGTCATTGCCGGGGATGGCAAGGCGAACGGACACCGTATGGCCGTTAGCAGTATTGCCGTCGCCATCTTTGATGTACACGTCGGCCCGCTCAATGCGGTCGTAAAAGGTTTCTAGTTTATTGACTTTTTCATTGATGACTTGCTTAGTGCTTTCCAGCAATTCTCCGGACTTATGAATGGTAATCTGCATATAATTATTAGGTTTTGGTTAGAAAATCAGGTTTATTCTGGCAGGCCGTATTACTACTGACGCAGCCACTCTATTCTATTTAGTAAACCACCCGCGGACAGTTTTCGTTCGCCAACCGGCCCATATAATCGGGCAACGGGCGGCATTTTCGACGAACGTGACGCCCAATCCACAAGACCATGGAGGCTGTCTAAAGCTACGTTAAAACCTACAGAATATCAAGGTAATTGGCAGGTCATTCTGACCGGGCATATCCGATGACTGATTTACAGTAAGTTGTGTGGATTCATGGCCAATTTAGCCCGCGATTGACGATAAGATAGCCCCCCGTACAAATAACTTACGGCGTCCCTTAGCCCATTAAGCACCCAGAACTTTTATCTCACTAAACCCATCCCCCACCGGTTCCAGCTGAATCTGGCAATGGATCCGTTCCCGCAGTTCTTTGACGTGGCTGATCAAACCGATGGTCTTCCCCTGGGCCTGAAGTTGCTCCAGGGTCGTCATGGCCTGGTCCAGGACCTTCTCGTCAAGAGTACCGAAGCCCTCATCGATGAACAAGGATTGAATCACCTGTTTACCTGCCGCCAGATCAGATAAGCCCAACGCAAGTGCCAGAGAAACGATGAAGGTCTCTCCGCCGGAGAGCGTGCTCGTTGGCCGCCGATTATCATTCTGGAAGGTGTCGATGATCTCCAATTCCAACGCTTCCTTGTCCAGCCGCGCAGCCGCCTTATGCCGCATTTGGTAGCGGCCACTGATGGAATTGAGGTGGAAGTTACCGGCCTCTACCAGGCGTTGCAAGGTCAACGTTTGCGCGTAGCGGCGGAATTTAGTACCGTCCTTCTGGCCAATCAGCTCGTGGAGCTTGGCCCACCGATTAAGTTCCGTTTTGCTTGCTTCCAGCTGCGTGTTGATGGCTGCGGCGGCAGTAAGGTGCGCATCATCACGGGTGATTTCTCCCCGCAATTTACCCACCAGTTGCTCCGTTTCGGCGTAAGCCAACTCATCTTTGACCAGGCTTTCGCGTAAAGCCTCCAGATCGGGCAGGCCCTTCATCAAAGCCTGATGAGCAGTCTGTGCCTCCGTAAGTCGTTCTAATTGGGCTCGTTGAGAAAGCAGACTTTGTTCAAGGTCTGCAACTTGCTTTCGCAACAGTTCTTCTTCGACGAGAGGGAGTAAAGCCGCTCTTGCACCACTAAGTTCAGCGCCACCCAACGCCGCCTGAACCTTGCTTAATTCAGTAGTTATTTGTGTTCTGGAAGCGACCAGTTCCTGCAACCGTTCTTTCCTGGCCTGCAGGGTGGAAGCTGCCGCTGCAGCCTGCTGCTTCACCTGTTCAAGTACGGCACGCACGCTGGCCACTTTCTCCTGGCATTTCTGGTCGTGATCAGCCAATAGTTTACGGCAATCGCTTACCGTATACTTTCCTATCAGCGTCGACTTCTTTGCCTCCAACTGCTGTAGCTCAAGTGCTCGTTCTTTGCCCGACGATGCCAGTTTAGTGTATTCCGCCCTGTCTTTGTTCAATTGCTCATTAAGCAAAGCAACCGTCTTTTGCAGGTCATTGAGTTCAAGGGCCAGGGAACGTATTTCCCGCAGCACCTTGAGGCGAAGGTGCCCTTTCAGTAGTTTTTCGTTTTGTGTCGTCCTTTGTGCATCAATGGCGGAGAGGTCGCCTGCAGGTGCGCTTCCTCCCGGAAGTAATTGTTTGGTCTGGCTTGCCAGGTTGGTTGCCGTAGCTTTGGCTGCGGCCAGCTGTTCCGCATTTTTTTGGCGTGCCAGCAGTGCCTGTTGCTCGCCGTTTTTTGCCATTCTCAGACTAGTCCCAGCAGCCTCCATGTCCGTTCGTGCCAGGCGAATATCTGCGTCATCGGTCGGCTCGTGGTCCACCAGGTCCGGATGGTGGGTGGCGCCGCAAACCGGGCAGGGTTGTCCTTCCGGCAATTCATTGCGCAAGTGATCCAGGCTTTGATCGCGTTCTTTTTGCCGCAGGCTTTTTTCCCGCAGGGCCAGCAGTTCCTCCCCCTTCGTTCGTTCTTTGCTGGCGGCGGCCAGGCCTGCTTCGGCAGTCGTCAGTTGTTCTTTTACCGATCCAACTTTCCCCGCAGCGGTGGCGTGCTCCTGTTGCTTTATCAGATAATTCCGCCAGGCCGTTAACTGGTTTACCTCCGCGTCAAGTGTTGGTTGTTTTTCTTCCAATACTGCGAGTTCGGCTTCCAGTCCGTCGGGATCAATGCCGCCGGATTTTTCCCGGAGCGTCGTCATCCGCTGCTCCTTTACGTGCACCGTATGCGCAGATATTTTGACGGTTTGAGCCAAGCTATTTCGCCGCAAGGCCTCCGTCTTTTCCGCTCCTGTCAACCCGGCTACTTGTCGTTCCAGCGCCTCCGCTTCTTCCAGTTTGGCCAGCTTTTCCGGGCGTTCCTTCTGGTGGCGGGCGAGCTTGGATTCCGCAGCGGTCACGGCCTCCGTTTCGGTCGTTACCCTTGGTAGGATTTTCGCTTGAGCGGCCGCTGCACCAGACAGGTTTTTCTCAGCTACAGCTTGCTCAGCCTCCAGCTTATTCAGCGCCATCAAGGGGGAGCGGAGTGGTTGCAGGCGAAGGCTTTCCGACAGCTTTTTCCGGTCGCCCGCTGCGGCTACCCAGGCTGCTTGCTGTGCGTTGAGGGCAGCAGTTTGCAAACCGACCCCCTCCACCAGCTCATCCTCTTTGGCGTAAAGACCGATGCTGCTCTGGGTGTTTTTCAGGCGCGGCCGCAGGTGCAAAGAAGTTGCTTCGGCCTGCTTTAGTTGTTCGATTAATAGCCTACGGACCTCAGCAGCAAGCGGCGGTTGCAGCTCCAGCTGGTTTTTGAGGGCAAGGTAATCGTCGTTGGCAAGCTTGTGGCGTAGGAACGCCGCTTCGCTGATCTGGCTGTAAATTTCCGTACCGGTGATGCGCTCCAGCACGCCGGAGCGTTCGCTGACGTCTGATTCCAGGAAGCGGGCGAACTGGCCCTGGGTCAACATGACGGAACGGACAAAACGGGCGTAATCCAGTCCAAGAACTGCCTCCGTTCGTTCGTTGACGCCGCGCAGACCGTCGGCGTTGTCGACTGGCTGGTATTCGCCGGCGATTTCGTTCCATTCGCTGAGCGAGCGTTCGGCGGTCTGGAGTTTCCCGTCGGGTTTGGAGCGTGCTCTGCGCCGCTCCCACCGGCTGAGGTAACGACCATGGTCGTTGCTGAACTCTACCTCCGCGAAGCAGTCTCCCGTTCCGTGGCTCATCACTTCATTGCCGTAGCGGTCGCGTTCCGTCCGGCCATACAGCGCCAGGGTGATGGCGTCGAGGATGGAGGTTTTACCGGCCCCGGTGGGGCCGACGATAGCGTACAGCCCGCTGGAGGCCAGCGGCTCCTTGCGGAAGTCAACTTCCTGGTCCCCTCGCAGGGAGTTCAAGTTCCGGATGCCGATGCGTATTAGTTTCATTCGGCAGTGGCTTCAGTTTCGTTCATCCAGTTGCGCAGTTCGCGGAAGCTGGAAAGGAGGTCGTCGTAGTCTTCGCGTTTTTCTGCCGCTTCGCCGTTGTGGCAGAGTTGGTAGAAAACGTCTTCGGGGTCAAGCTCGCTCAGGTTCCGGGTGATCAGTTGTGGCGTGGCTGCAGCGGCATCTGGCCGAACCAGGCTCGTTCGAAGTATCTCTGGGCGGGGGGAGTTCTCCGTAGGCTCCACAGCGGTGATGATGGCCTGTAGTTCTTCCCGCAGGAGTGGCAATGGGTGGGGAGTTTCCACCCGAACTTCTACCCAAGGGGCCAGCTTTCCAGCCTCCATTACATTACCAACTAAGGTCAAGGCTTTCAATTCTGAGAGGACTTCCTCGACGGTTCCTCGGATGCTCTTTAAGTCACGGAAGCGAGGCACCATAACTTTTTCTACTTCAACTTCTTGTCCTGCTTTAGTTAAAGTAAAAACACAGACCGATTGTGGTTGCCGTGCTTCTCCGAAAGTCAGGGGGACCAGGCTACCGGAATAGCGAACGCTTTCCTTCCCCCCTACCCTTTGGGCCTGGTGGATGTGGCCCAGGGCCACGTAGTCGAAGGAAACAGGAAATTGCCCCGCTTCGATATTGTTCTTATCGGCGAGGTAAATGTGGGAGGCCTTGTCTTCGGCGTCCTCGGAGCCGGAGGCGAAGAGGTGGCCCGTAGCCAGAATAGGAATCTTTGTGTCGCCTCTCTGGGCTTCGACGGCTGCGCCGATCTCCTGGTAATGGGTGAGAATAGCGGCCCGCATACGTTGTTTTCGGTCTTCGGGAGATTCTCCGGCGATGCTGTACTTGAGGTCCTTATCCCTCAGGTAGGGAACCGCGGCTACTAGCACTGCTTTTTTGTCTCCTTTCTCTGCACCTGCGGCCGCGCCCTTAGGTACTTCTAATAAGAACACCTGCTCGTCGAGGTCAGCTTTAGCGCCTCCTACGACGTGCAGGTTCAGGTGTCGCATCAACTCCGCCGGCGCGTCAAGCAAGGAAGGGCTGTCGTGGTTGCCGCCAATGATAACGGCCGCCTTACAGCTGGTTCGTTGCAGCTCCCCCAGGAAATTGTAGTACAGCCCCCGCGCCGTATTCGACGGGTTCATCGTATCGAAGATGTCTCCGGCCACGACCAATAATTCTACCTTTTGTTCTTCGATGACCTCCAATAACCAGGCTAGGGCCGCGCGATGCTCGGCGGTGCGGTCCCGCTCGTAGAGGCGGTGGCCAAGGTGCCAGTCTGAGGTGTGGAGGATGCGCAAAGGGGAGTGGGAGAATAAAGGGATGAGGGAATAGGCCGAAGATAGTAAAATCAAGCGCAAGGCTCCACGAAAGTATATCGACTGTGCGTCAAATCTCATGGTGACTTGTTAGCCCTCCAGTTGAGGATGTTCTCACCCGAAGGACTTAACCCCTAATGACTTCGGGTGGGGACACCCTCAACCAAATTCTTCAACTGATCATTACTTTTGACACACTGCCAGAATATCGTAAGTTTGCTTACAGGTCGATGGCCCCTAAATCCTTAGGGAGCAATGATTTTTCATAAAAACAAAGCCAAATGAACCGTAGCCTATTCCTACTCCTCCCAGCCCTTTTGTTTTGTACTTTTTCCTGTGCGGAAGCAGATAAGGAGCAGACGATGCCCAACATCATTTATGTGTTGGCTGACGACATGGGCTACGGTGATGTATCGGGATTAAACCCAGCCGGTAAAATCAGTACGCCTCACTTAGATCAAATGGCTGCTGAAGGCATGATATTTACGGATGCCCATACTTCTTCCTCCGTTTGCACACCAACACGGTACGGTATTCTCACCGGAAGATATAACTGGAGAAGTAGGCTAAAGCAATCTGTCCTGACGGGAAAATCAAAAGCGCTGATTCCCTCCAATCGAACAACCGTAGCCTCGATGTTGAAAAGTAATGGCTACCAAACCGCCTTCATTGGCAAATGGCATTTGGGCTGGGATTGGGGGCTGAAAGACTCCCTTGACAACAGTGGTGTGGGATGGGACAAGGGAGACTTCGATATTATTGACTTCACAAAACCGGTTACGAATAACCCGAACGACTTAGGGTTTAGTTATGCCTACGGTCACTCCGGCTCCTTAGATATGGCCCCTTACGTATATGTGGAGAACGGAAAGGTCACCGCGCTGCCTGACACGACTACCGTTAATACGGGAAAGTACTCTTGGTGGAGAGAAGGTCCAACAAGCCCAGATTTCATCCATGAGGATGTAACGCCGAATTTCTTTCGCAGGGCGAATGAATATGTAACCGAAAAGGCCAAGGAAGACGCTCCGTTTTTCCTCTACCTCGCCCTGCCATCACCGCACACCCCGATTCTACCAACCGAAGCATGGCAAGGAAAAAGTGGGTTAAACCCCTACGGGGATTTTGTAATGATGATTGATAACTACATCGGGCGACTTGAAAAGGTGATCAAAGAAGCTGGGATTGAAGACAACACCATCATTATTTTCACTAGTGACAATGGTTGTTCCCCAGCGGCAAAGATCAATGAACTGGAGAAAAAGGGGCATAAGCCAAGCTACGTATACAGAGGGCATAAAGCTGACATTTATGAAGGTGGTCACCGGGTGCCCTTCCTCATCAAATGGCCTGCAAAAATTAAACGCGCCTCGATTAGCGATCACACCATCTGCACAACAGATTTGATGGCAACGCTGGCTGAGATTGTCGATTACCCCCTACAAGACAGTGAAGGAGAAGACAGTTACTCGATGCTTTCGGTTCTCGAACAAAATAGTGACGGTAAGTCAGCTAGGGAAGCTATTGTGCATCATTCCATAGATGGGGTCTTCGCGGTAAGAAAAGACAATTGGAAGTTAATAATGGCCCCAGGATCGGGAGGTTGGAGCTTCCCTCGTCTGCCCAAGGATAAGGAAGCCTTGGACACCATGCCAAGCCTACAATTATACAATTTGGACACAGATCCCGGAGAATTGGAGAATTTGCAAGCGGAGCATCCTGCGACAGTCGCTGGGCTTAAGGCGCTGCTGACTAAATATATTCTTGATGGGCGAAGTACGCCGGGAGTGCCGCAAAAAAACGATCCAATCGATTTCGAATGGAAACAGATTGGGTTTATTGAGGGAGAATCGCTTAAATGATCAAGCTTCCTGGCTGATTGATTTTAAGGAGGTAGAACAGCTGTATGACAGGTATGGAAGTGGCTGCTAAAGCAGCTAAATAGCTCTCACAGAGGGTAGCTCAGCGGAAGGTCCCGAGCAGCGGCTGCTGAAGCAGCTAGTGGTTCTCACAGAGGGACGCACAGAGCTGTATGGCAGGTGTGGCAGCGGCTGTTTCATTTCCTTAAAATCAATAAGTCGGGCCTACACTACTCCCCATTCACAAACCGCTCATGGTCCGTATTGCCTTGGTAGTAGGACGGGTAATCTCCCCGGGGGATTGGCTGCATGCCGCCAGTTTTCCCCGTAAACTCAAAGGTCTCGGCCTTGAAAGTACCGCCTCCGCCTACCTGCGCACTCACCGTTACCCGGCGGTACTGGTCCTCTGGTTCACCGGTCACGCCTTCATAGGCGTCCAGCATTTCCATGGTTTGAGCCTGGTTGTCCGGGTTAAGGCGGTAAAGCTCCCCCTTTACTTGTTCTTCTCCTCCGGCGACGAAGCCAGGGTACATACCGAGGTCATACAAACTACCGGAGGTAGTTGCTTTACCAATCAGGGTGGCCCGGCGCCGGAGAAATTTGCTCATGGAGCTGGGAATGTTGCTTAGGAGGCTGCCGTATACGAAGAGGTGCATGGGGGGGGGATGTTAGTCTTGTAGGGAAACTGCTTAGGCTACTGCTTAGTTGATTTTGATCGGAATCCAGATTTGTTCTTCGCCATCTGGTGCCATGGGCTGGTATCCTTCCACCATGATTTCAAAGTGCGGCCGGTCGTCAAGTTGATAACCGGAGGTGGGGAGCCATTCCCGAAAAATATATCCGAAGACACGGGGCGCATCTGCTGCGGGGCCTCGGTGGTTGAAGCAGGCGTAAAGCCCGCCGGCCAGGTAGAAGGCGTGGAATCCTTCTTGCTCCGCAGAAGCACCGCTAACCGCTACTGCCGCCCACTTGGTGAAGACCGTGGTTGGCCCGAAGGTCGAAAAATCAAGCCCCGGCTCGTAGACCCGCAGATCATATATTTGTTTGTCAACTCTCCCTGTGATGTTGTTTCGTTGTGGCATAAAGCCCTGAAACAAGGGCCGGGTTTGGTCATTGGTTAAGGACATTTCCTGGAAATTGCCGATTAGGTGGGTGGGGGTAAGGTCTATGATTTTGGGTTGCATTGGAAAGTGATGGTTTTAGACCTTAGACTTACGACGAATTACTTTCGGGGTGAATTAGAAAGATGGCCTCGACACGCTCAGCCGCCCTTTGCTCCTCCCCTTTAGCGTAGGGTGTTCAGTCTGATAAGTTTTCCACTCACCGCTTTCTAGCCCTCAGAATACGCCAAGCCAGTAGTTAAAACGATGCATTTACGTACCCTCCCGTCACACCTCCCTGCCGGGGGCTTTCTT
>JBLHRW010000024.1:0-23909 GCA_047626445.1 Neolewinella sp. | reverse complement strand
CGGAACCTATAGTTTCTCCACTTCTGAGGTTAACGGCCTTTTGACTAGTTATATTCAAAAAATGGGCGTCAATTTCGACGCCACTACCTCCGCAGCCCTTCCCAAACGATCCATGAATTTATCTGGCGTTATTGGGCAGTGGACCATCCTGAGCTACGAGCGGATGAAACCAATTGTCGGGGTATTGCGCCACGCTTTCTATCCCGCAGTTTTTTACCCGATTTTATTAATCGCTGTAATCCTTAATGTATATTTTGTCTCTGAACTAACCACTCTCTACAACAACCTACAGGCACTGCGTACCGGTACGGAGATGGGCGCTGCCGCGGGTGCCGTGGCAGGAGCCTGTGGTAAGGATATGGTATATGTGCTCCTTTTCTATCCAGCGGCCTTCGGACTCTTACTACTTCACGAACTCGGCCATGCTGCCTCCGCCTATCATTTTGGGGTGAAACCAAAGAAAGTGGGGGCTGGGTTTTATATGATATTTCCCGTACTGTTCGCAGATATTACCGAAGCGTGGAAGCTTAGCCGCAACCACCGCATTATCGTGAATATGGGGGGTATTTTCTTTCAGCTGCTGGTGAACCTCGTCCTCATTTACCTGGTGTACCATACGTCCAATTTTGAGTCCGTGCGCCTCGTCCGTTACCTGATGATCCTCAACATCAGTACGATGGTTCTTAACCTTAATTTCGTCCTCAAATTCGACGGGTACTGGATTTATAGCGATCTTTTTAAACTACCGAATCTATCCCAGCAAAGTTTGATCCTGACGGGTATGGCCGCCGAAAAAATAATCCCCGGTTACCACGCTAAAATTCCGGCAGAAGTGCGTAAAAAGGTAGCCATTACCAACCCTTTTCTGATCTTTTATACCCTCTTCCGGACGACTTTTTTCGCGGTCTTGATCGTGGCCTTATTCTACTATATTTTTCCAATGCTTGGGGGTAACCTGTCCAAGGCAGGGGGGTATATCGCCGCGGGAGACTTCTCTGTCTGTAGCCTCGAGTTTCTCGGGCGTACGGCCGTAACCACCGGCGTCGGGTGCTATCTCGGATACAAGTATGGTAGTCGGCTTGTCAAAAGTGTACGTCGCCGTCGTTCGTGATTCTAGATAATTAATACTCCGTACGAGCTTATTCCAAATACTAGCTCCTGATTGCTAAAACTATTAATACTTCTTTACTAACCATCGCAAATTCGCCATTATGAGATATTTACTTCAACTCTTTCTGCTTACGGCGCTCTCTGGTCTGGTGTTAGCCCAATCAGACAATACGATTACTGGTAAAGTGGTTGATGCCAGTGGCGAGGGTATGATCGGTGTGAACGTCTTCGTGGACGGTCGTTACGACGGTACTACTACGGATTTTGACGGCGCTTACTCCTTTACCACCGAAGCGGCCGGAGAACAGACAATTCTCTTCCAGTTTCTTGGCTATGAGGATCAGCAACACGTCGTAAACCTCACGGGGCCCGCGCCGGTAACCCTGTCCGTCACCCTAGAAGAAGGGTCGATTCAACTGGCTATCGCGAAAGTCTCTGCCGGCCGCTTCGGTAAGACGAGCGACCAACAACGCACGGAAGTGCTCAGTACACTGGACATACTTACTACGGGTGGAGCCAACGCTGATGTTGTCTCCGCGCTAAGGACTATGCCCGGTACCCAGCAAATCGGAGAACAAGAAGGCCTCTTTGTCCGTGGCGGTAGTGGCGACGAAACCCGGATATTTATGGACGGAATGGCCGTGACCAATTTCTTTCAGAGTGGGGCAGACAACGTCGCACAACGTGGGCGCTTCTCTCCTGATCTATTCCAGGGGACGTTCTTCAGTAGCGGGGGGTTTTCCGCTGCTTATGGACAGGCGCTTTCTGGAAGTCTGAACCTGGAATCGGTAGATATGCCTGTTCAGAGTAAGTTTAGTGCCTCGGTCAATACCGTTGGTGGGCAGGCGGAAGTGACCAAACTGTTTAATGAAAACCGGTCGGCTGTTGCAGCTTCTGTAAACTACGTTAATCTTCAGCCCTATTACGGTTTAGTCGATCAAGATCGGACCTATGACAAAATGCCCGTCTTCGTGGATGGCTCGATCAATTTGCGGCACAAAACGTCGGAAACCGGCGTAATCAAATACTTTGGACAGGTGGGAGGAAGCGAACTCGCCTTTCGCCGCGAGAGCCTGGATTACTCCGAGGAAGAAGAGGCTTTCGGCGTCGAAAACCGGAACATCTACTCTAACCTCTTATACGATGATATGCTTGGGGATGACTGGAAATTTAGCCTGGGGGCCGGTTATTCTCATAACGACGACGACATTCTCCGCGAAGAACCTATGGCAGACCACCACCGCACCCGCCAATCCTTCGGCCGGGAAACTGAGTTCTATCAGGGCCGGGGTACCCTTAGCTGGCTGGGCAATAACAACCAGAAGATCATCGCTGGAGGAGAGTATCAGCGCTGGGATCGTACCGACCGTGCAGATAGCCTTTCCAGAGAGTACCGTGAAGATTACTCCGCTATCTTTATGGAAGGCACTTTTCCTTTATTCAAGAAGTTTTCCGCACGCCTTGGGCTAAGAGGGGAGTACAATGGTTCTATTGAGCGCTACAACCTCGCTCCTCGTTTTGCCCTGAGTTACGATCTGACCAAACAACAGCAGTTGTCCTTCGCCTGGGGGCAGTACCACCAAGCCCCCGACTTGTTGTACTCTAAATTGACGGATGGCCTGAACTACCAGCGCGCTACCCACTACATCCTAACGTACCAGGTCAATCAGCCCCGCCGCACCTTTCGCACGGAACTCTTTCACAAGGAATATTCCGATCTCCTGAAGACCGCTCCCGAAATCACGAACGCCGGCTTCGGTTATGCCCGTGGCCTCGAACTGTTTTGGCGGGACAAAACCTTGGCTAAGAACCTCGATTACTGGATCTCTTATTCCTACCTGGATACAGAACGGGACTACCTCGATTTTCCCATCACCGCCCAACCCACCTTCGCCGCCGCCCATACGACAAGTATCGCCGTTAAAAAATTCTTCCCTGCCTGGGGAACTAACCTGAGCGCTACCTTTTCTTACGCGACGGGGCGCCCTTACCATAACCCTAATCTACCTGCAGACAAGTTTCTTTCCGCCCGGACCTCCTCCTATCGCAATCTCAGCTTTACCGCAGCTCACCTTACCAAAATTGGCGGTGCCTTTACCACGCTGGTATTCAGCATCAACAACGTGCTGGGCACCGAGCAAATATTCGGCTACGAATACGGGACGTTGGATACTACCCGCCGTCGGGCTGTGACGCCTACCGCACCCCGCTTCTTCTACTTTGGCGCATTTTTTAATTGGGGTATTGATCAGCGGAACAAGACATTGGAACGCTTCCTATAAATCTTTAAAATCAGCTAACGATGATTACTCTTGATACCGCCTTGACCGGCATCAACGCCCGCCGCTTTACTCAAATCCGCCAAGCGATTGCGGACCGGGAACTGAATAAAGCCTTGAACTGGCAGGTCAAAGATTTTACCCTTTTTTCCACTAACCTACGCCGGTGCTTACCTGAGCTTTCTCCCGGTCAACACTGGATGAAATATCAGAACCTGCTGACTTATCGGTCGATGTTACTTCAGGAGCACGAAAACTGCGAAGCAATTGATCAGGCGTTGGCGCACGTGGAAGACTCTTCTTCTGCAGGCTATACGGGCCCGCTACCGGCCATCTTTACCTCTTTTCACTTCGGTTCCTATCGCTCCATCGTCGGTATCCTGGTACACCAGCGCATCGATTTCGTCATGGTGATCAACGAAAAACTCTACCAGGCTGAAGAGCAACGGATTCGCGAAACAGTTGCTAGAGTACAAGCCGCTTTGGGTACTGAAGTCTATTTTGATATCCTCAACGCCGAAGACCCGCGAGCGGCCATGAAAATGAGTAGTTATCTGATGCGGAATGTTTCCCTGGCTATTTTTGCTGATGGTAATACTGGCGTTGGTGGGGAGTACCGTAAAGACAATAAAATGGCCCGCATCAACTTCCTGGGGCAGCCCATTTTCGTTCGCCGGGGTGCGGCCGTTTTGTCTAAGATTACGCGCAAGCCGATCGTACCCCTTTTCGTGTTTTATCCGGAGAGTGAATCCCTTGCTCCTGCAGTGGTTTTTCATGACCCAATCACCTGCGTGGGCAAAAAAAAGGAAGCGATCAACATAGCGATCAAGAAACTCTACGCCATTCTGGAAGGCTATGTCCGCAAGTACCCGGACCAATGGCAAACCTGGTTTTATTTTCATAAATTTCTTGACGTGGATACCATTCGATCGCAAACGCCCGCTTCGATGGACCAAGCCCCTGCCGGCGCGGATGATGAAGTGCGCTTTAACGATGAGCAATACGCCCTATTTAAAATGGACGCCAACGGCTTTCTCTTCGACCGGGCGGCTTATAAGACGTACCCCATTGAACCGGCGCTCTTCGATCACCTTATCAAGATCAAAAAAGGAGAATACCAAACGGTCGGTATTGATCAATTCGTAAGTTTAGACCTTGGCCAGTCGCTTCTGTCTATGCGCATCCTCGTTCACTCCGCTACACAAAAATTTGCCCACCATGATTAAAATCACTAATGCCGTTAAAATTTACGGCAAAAATAAAGCACTTTCCGGAGTAAACCTCCAGATTTCGCCCGGTAGTATTCATGGGGTCCTGGGCCCTAACGGAGCCGGTAAGACTACCCTGATTAAGATTCTCAGCGGCCTCATTGATGCGGATACTGGAGAGATTACCCACAACGGAGAAGTCGTGGATCCCGCAGGTAAAAGCTACCGGCGCGTTATCGGATTGATCCCTCAGGAAATTGCCCTCTACGGCGAATTAAGTGCTTACCGTAACCTGGTCTTTTGGGGCGGGCTGCACGGCATCTCTCGGAAAGACCTGAGTCGAAAAGCAGACGAAGTCCTTAAGCGGATTGGTCTATACGAACGTCGCGATGACGCCATTAGTACCTACTCAGGGGGTATGAAGCGGCGTATCAATATTGGCGCTGCGCTGATGCACGAACCCGACATCCTGTTCATGGATGAGCCCACCGTTGGCATCGATCCTCATAGCCGGAACCTTATTTACGACCTGATCAAGGATCTCAACGCTGAGGGAATGACCATCCTCTATACTTCTCACTACCTACCGGAAGTGGAAATGCTTTGCGATAAGATCACGATAGTAGACGAAGGCCGCGTCGTAGGCGAAGGCACCCTGGAAGAATTACGCGCCGGCTACAGAAACCTGGAAGCCGTTCGTATCGGGCTTAAGTCGCCACTGAACGAGCAAATGCTGGCAGATGTGGTAGCTATCGTAGCTCCCTTTAGCGTCGAAGCTGCTGAGCGTGGCTTCCTTATCCGAGGCGAAGGCGTTACCCGCCGCTTGG
This sequence comes from Neolewinella sp., assembly GCA_047626445.1. GTDB lineage: Bacteria > Bacteroidota > Bacteroidia > Chitinophagales > Saprospiraceae > Neolewinella. Next base: position 18,485 of record JBLHRW010000024.1, on the reverse strand, counting down.
CCGACTTGATTAGCCGCCTCAACGTCCTGGACCTCAACCTCCGCGACATCGACACCCAACCCGTCACCCTGGAAACGGTATTCCTAGAGCTTACCGGCCGCCAACTAAGAGACTAATATCATGTGGAACATATTTCTTAAAGACTTCAGTATCTTACTCAACGACCGTAAGGCCGTAATCATGAAATTCGCTTTGCCCATCGTCATGATTTCCATTTTTGTGATGGCCTTCGCTGGCATGCGAAGCGATGGAAAAGGGGGAGAGATTCGTCAGGTGCGGCTGCCTATTGTCGATCAGGACAGCTCTTTCGCGTCGAAATACGTTGTTAGTTTCCTTGAATCCAGTCCTACGCTTCGCTTAGAACCTGTAGATTACGAACTGGGCGAAAAAGTCGTTCAGGATGGAAGACGGGCAGGTATCCTCGTTATTGAAAAAGGTTTTGGAGAAGCCTACGCTAACGGCACCGACCTTCCCTGGGAGTTGCTTTATCAGGAAGGGAGGGAAATGGAGATGAGCATCTTACAATCTATTCTGGTACCCCAATTGGAAGCTCTTCGCGAAAATCAGTCCAGTACCACCAGCGGACCCGTTACCCGCTTCATTGACACTAGCGGTGCCATGCCGGTAACTAGCCGGAAGGGAGGCTTCGCTATTCGGGCCATCGAGCCCGATGAGGCCCGCCGTAATGACCCTTGGCTGGTACAGCCGGTGGCGGGTATTGCCATTATCCTGTTATTGTTTAATGTCACCGGCCTTGCTGGCAGCATTCTGGAGGAAAAGGAGAGCGGCACACTGCCCCGTTTGCTGCAAGCGTTACCGAGCCCGGCCGCCTTTTTTGGCGCAAAATTCCTCCTGGGTGCCCTCATCTCTAGCATTCAACTGACGATCATGTTCCTCTTCGCCAAGTGGGTTTTCGGCTTAGACCTCAGTCTCTCCCCGGCCTTACTCGTAGTCGTGCTGGTTTCGCTTGTCTTCACCTGCTCCGCCTTCGGGCTCTTGCTGGCGAGTTGGAGCCGTACCCGTGCTCAGATGCAGGGACTTTCGATTACCAGCATTTTGTTGATGTCCGCTATTGGAGGCAGTATGATTCCTCTATTCATAATGCCGGAGTTCATGCAAACCTTCGCGAAATTGAGCATCAATTATTGGGGCCTGGAGGCAATCTACGATATCCTGTGGCGGCAAACCGACTCGACTGTCGTACTACAAAAAGTAGGCGTCCTGCTACTCATGGGAGTAGGCTTTTTGGGCCTCGGTTGGTACTTCTTTAAGCGTAATCTGCGTCGTTACCTCGGATAAGTACTAAAGGTTACTTGCCGGACTTTATTACCCTCCGGCCAAAGTTTGGCCGGAGGAACCTTTTCTAACCTTATCAATTATTCCAATTTTCATAATTCCGTTCTTCCCGATGTACATCTCCTTCATCTCCCGTCTGCTATTACCCGTTATATTACTTTACGGACTTAGCCTGCCCGCGCAAGATCACAAGCATCGTTATGCTTTTGCCAAGGCGTATTTCGGGCTCGACCTCAACCTTGTTCCAGCGTACGGCAGCAGTACTTTTATGGGGCCTGATGATAGCGTACTTCCCTTCGAACGCCAAGGCTTCGCGGTGCCGGCCATCAACTTTGGCGCGACCCATTTCTGGGGGCATGCAGATTTTTACGTTTCCATCACAACCGTTCCGCTCGGAGGCAAAGAGCAGGAGGTGGAGACCAAGACGAGGTTTGGAGCTTTCACGGGCCTGCGAGTTTACCCCTGGAAAAGTAAAATCGGGAGCGTTCGCCCTTACCTAGGGTATAAATTTAGCCCGATCAGGTACCGACAATGGTCGCTTATGGGAACGTCTTTTCAAAGAACGGCAATTAAAGGTGTACTGGATGCTGGCCTAACCTACCAAAGTAAAAACGGCTATTTCTACTTAGGGTACAACAGGCTGCTTAACGACCAGGTGAACGTAGCCATCGGACGAGACCAGTTTACGGACACGTCGTTACCCGCCGGGTTTGTTACCCTAGGAGCTAACTGGGCCATCGAAACTACCTATAACGGCGACCGTAAAGCGGTTGCACACTTTAACGAAACTTTTAGCAAAAAGCGGCGATTTGGTTGGTTTCTGGCCGCAGGTCCTTCTTCTGTCTTTCCCCTACAAAAATCCGATTACTTCACCGGGGATCGGGCTTTTCTGGACGACCTCGTGATGTCAAATATACTCCCGGATATTGCGGTGGGTTTTCATTTCCAGCCGTTGGATGCGAACGTCGCACTTTCTTACCGCCCCATTGTACAGGAACGTTCCGGCGGTAATTTCCGACAAAAATTACGTCGTACATCGCTGGCACTGGAGACTTATAAGTATTTGGGGGATTACCACGGCTTCGCCCCCTTCGTCGGGCTGGGCGTAGGTTATGACCGCCTGAAGCTGACCGAAACAGACGGAGAAAATGAACTACTGAGCGTGAAGCGGGAGATCCTCAGTCCACTGATCGTATTTGGTTGGGATATTCGTCCGGCCCATAAGGGGGATGCGTGGTTGCTGCGTACTAATGTACGCTACACACCATTTTCGGAACTCAACCATCGGGGCCGGACCATTAGCCTCCGGCAGCTGGAGTTCAATTTTATCCAACTGGTCGTTTTTCCCGGCCGAATGCGAGCGTACAAGTCTTACTACGGCGGATAAGGTGGCAAGTTCGGCAACTGGCGGTATTACCGCCCAAAAGTCTCCCTACTGAACGGAGAACAACTCTTGTCTTTTCTGAGAGGACTACGAAAACAAAATTTTATGCCATATATTTTGCTATTTTAGTATAAAAAAAGCTTTTATGGGCCATTTAAACGCATTCGCAGAAGACAATTTTGCCGTTTAAGGGTCTTGAAGGAGTAAACTTTGTTTTTGTAATTGCCTGACAGTCAGAGTTTCTTTTAAAAAATAAACCATAAAGTCAAAAATAATGCGCTGGGAGAACCAGAGTTTTGTGTCATGATTTGAGGGGCCTCGTTCCGCCAATTTTACAGTGTACTAATCAAGTAACCTACTGTAAATCAATCTAACATGTTAACTCTTCTCAACCTTATTACCGGCGCCATCTTCACCATCACTGCCGCGCAAGCAGACAGCTACATTATCACAGAAGACATCCATATCATGTAAGAAGACGATCCTTCCGTCTCTGCCTACTACCTAGAAAAACCGGAACACCCGCTGTACGAATTAAGTACAGCGGGTGTTCCGGTTTTACTTTTAAGTGTGAGGTAAGGAAGAGGCTAAAACCGAAGCCAACCGGGTACGAACGTCGGCCAGGTACTCTTACGGTAGTGGATGATTGCGTGACAAGCGCACGTTAAATACGCGCTATGGGCGTAAGTTATTTATACGGCGTCCTTAAGCAAGTCGATTTATAATTTTTGCTCTTATCTCTTATTCGATTAACCGGTTCCGAGTTGCTAAGCAGCCTACAATTCCTTCATCGCCCGATCCAGGGAGCGTTTGTTCTCCCGCTGCTTGATGTTCTCCCGCTTATCGTACACCTTTTTACCCTGCACTAATACAATCTCCAACTTGGCAATGCCACGATCGTTGAGGTACAGGCGGTACGGGACGATGGTGTAGCCTTTTTCTTTTACCTTTTTATGCCACTTATTAAGCTCTTGGCGTTTCAGTAACAGTTTACGTGCGCGCCGCTCTTCGTGGTTGTGCACATTACCTTGCTTATACTCCCCGATGAAAATAGAACGGCACCATAGTTCATCTTTCAGAAAAATGCAGTAAGCATCACGCAGGTTGACGTGGCCGCCGCGGATACTTTTGATTTCGGTTCCGGTCAGCATCATTCCTGCTTCCACCGTTTCGAGGAAGTGGTATTCGTATTTTGCCTTTCGGTTAACGAATTCAATATTTTTCTTGGCCATAATGCTGTAATGTTGGGCCCTATTTAATGCTAATGAGGCGGGTAAAGTTTCCTGGTAAGCCCTATAGATCGTTTATAGTCTACAGTTCCTTGACGGAAGGATTCGTGGCAGACACGTCTACGGTGTACTACCGACGATCAAACTATGAATTATTAATGCTAATGAGGCGCGGCCGCAGGTGCAAAAAAAGGATAAAGGAGCAATGTCTCAACGGACGACTATCCTTATTGTTTCTTGTTTTTCGTGGCCTGATAGGTGCACAAAATATACGCCTGAGCGTCCGTTGAAGTCCGCAGCGGTCAGTTTCGTAAGGTTGTGCCCTGGGGTTGTTGCCAAACCTTTTTGGAATACTTCCCGACCGGTACCGTCGACAATACTGAGTCGAACTATTTCGGTTTCTGTCCAGTGGTATGATAGGTTCGTCCGGTCGCCGACCGGGTTAGGAAATACCCTTGCCGGATGGGAAGGCGCCTGAACTGATGCTGCAGAAAGGTCCAGGAGGTAAGTGTTTCCAAGGCGGTCATAAGCCTCGGATGCTAAACGGTCACCCGTTATAAGGACGGGCGTTTCTGTACCGGGGATGGATAAGCGCAACAGCGGTGTATTTCTAGTAATTCCGGACAAGGCTTCTGAAACATAGCTTAATCGCAGTACGCCATTCTGGTCAACGACGTAGGCGTCGGTAGGTATTACCCCTTCCTGTATAGAAGTACCCATCGGTAATTGCAAGCTCAGCTGCAGTCCCATTAACGTAGTCGTTCCGGTAGGTAACCGTAGCACGTACTCCCTCGATCCTGCGGTGATTTCCTGCAGTTCAACTACTGCCGTTCTTAAGTTACGACCACCACTGCCCCCAGGAGTCCTGAAACTTCCGCTCGGGTTTGCGGAGCCGTTAATGTCTCCCACTTTAATGGCAATGAAATCGGCTTCAAGGTCACCGCTCAGGGGAGTGAAAACGGCAGCAGTAGGGAATTCTTCTGCCCAAGGGTTAGTTGGTTCAGGAAAAACATAATCGGCGGGTACAAAACGCCAGCTCGTGTTGTTGTCGAAGTTGTCTTCGATGCCGAGTAGAACTTCCCGGATCTCCAATAGGTCAAGAATGGTAATGGCGCCATTATTATTTGCGTCGGCAGCAATGAACTGGTAGGGGGTCAGCCCAATATCATCTCCAAGCAGGTAGCGACTTAATTCTGATATGTCAAAGGTGGATAGGCCGTTGATCGGTTCTTCATTGTAGTAGGGGCGGGCGACGTAGTCCCGCGCTTCCCGCAAACCATCAAAGAAGTAAGATCCGTCGATCTCAGTAACGGTCGAGAATTCTACCTGCCCTTCGAGAAAGACCTCGACGTATTCCATTGGCTCTCCTGCCTCCGTCATGATCACTCCTGATATTGCTCCCTGGTGCCCCTCACATAACAAAGGGTCATCAGCTATTACCGTTAGGGATATGTTACAGAAGTCGTGTAATCCGGTTGCTTCTGAGAAGGCATATATCCTAAGCAATTGTTCTCCCAGGTCACTACAATCGTAACTGATTGACTCTTGGCTTGTCTGGGGAATAAATCCAGGCCGGCCGGCTTCCGTTTCCGGATAGATAGCATAAGAAATCGTTGTTTCCGTACATACTGCTGCAGGCCCCTGGATAAAATCGGAGGCAAAAACGGCAGTAATACCACCAAAAGTGACGTCCGGCACCAGGCTGACAGTATTTACCGCACGGCAGTCAGGGGTGGGGGCTTTGCCATCTTCAATGTTCAGGACGACAAATTGCTCGTCTTGATTACCACAGCCGTCTATCGTCTGTACCCGAGCAAGGTGGCGGCCGATGGGCAGCAGGCGGATAAATACTTCCACGCCCGTCGTCGGCTCACCCATAAAACGATTTTGGTTGACGGTCCGGTCAGCGATAAAGTCCACGCCATTAAGCTGCCCGTCGCTATTCCTGTCGACAACGTCAACGTCTAGGGAGATAAGGGTGTGAGGGGTTATACAATCATCGGTGGCGGTAAAGGCCAGGATGACGCCTCCCAGGCAGTCTTCGGTAATCGTTTGTCCGTTATCCGGTGCCGGGATGTTAACTGTGGGCGCGTCGTTGTCCGTAATACTGACGTATTGCTCATAGCGGAAAGCACCACGCCGACCGGAGGCTGCATAGTCGGCTACCAGCAACTCAATTTCGTTACCATTTCCATTTATAGCATCGCGGTCCAATATGGCCCGATCATCACTCAGGCTGCCGTCGTTAGCAGCGTCGATATTCAGGTAGGTCGTTGGCAGCAGGTTGCCGTCATTGTCCGCATCCCGGGGAATTTCGAATATGGTGGATACGCCATCGTATTCGCACCAGTTGATCACTTCATGTACCAGTCGAAGCTGAAGGCAGGCGCTGCCATCATTAGCCAGCGTATCAGCGGTAGTAGTGACCGCGATCAGGTCGCAGCCAGCATCAGACACGACCAGGTCTTCCGGGGTAGGCAGCTCTGCACAAGTATAGTTTTGGTCGCCGGGCAACCGAAGGCTGTACTCCACGTAGGGCCGTACGTCGATGATCTGTTGGCAGAGGGCATCTTGGGTAAACCCCGCACCGTCATTGACCACGAAGCGACGTACCAGTCGACCGGTTCCACAGGCGGAAAGACTACCTAGAAGTATTTGTCGTTGGGCCAGCGAGTCACAGTTGTCGGAAATCACCGTGCTTCCAAAATTAGCATCTAGTAGTGCGGAGGTTCCTGTGGGGTCATCGTTGAAAATATCCACGATGTCGACCGGAAGGTTATCAGCAAAAACCCTACAAGTAAGTTCGGTTGCCGGTGGCGCAACACAGGTAGGGGGGAGGAGGTCAATGACCGTAATACTAACGAGGCAACGGCTGCGATTTACGCCCGTCTCATCCGTAGCTTCGAGCAAGACGGATGTCGGGCCCATCATACCGCAATCAAAAGTTACCCAGGGAGAAAAAGTACTGATTTCCTGTCCACCGTTGCTAGCGAAGGCAGCCCGTAGAGAAACGGTACCACAGTTGTCAGCGGTGCCACCATCCAGTGAGGAGGCAGCCATCGTCGCTTCGCCGTTTGCGCTGAGTGCAACATTGAGCGCAGCAATACAGACGATGTTGGGCGGTGTATTGTCAACGACCTCAAAATCTATATCGAGCGACGTTTCGGCAGCATAGGAGTCTTGTCCTAGGTACCTGATGACGTGTTGTCCTAGCGGAATAAGATCGGTGAGCGGCTGTGGGTTAAGGCCGAAAACTGCGTATGGACCTAGCGGGGTGCTGGCAAAATCTCCATCAAGGTAGACGTAGGCGTCAAGAGAACTACTACCGTCGCAGATGTCAGAAATACTTAATCCTGTGAGCCGGGTATCGATAATCGAACCGCATTCGGCGTTGGTAAAGAAGCGAAGTGGGTTTTGTACCTGAAGAGGTGGGGTGATCAGCCGGTTTTCTTGATCTCCTACCCTGACGACCTGGGAGAATACCTTATTGTCCTGTTCGCCGCAACCGTCCAGTACCTGGAAGGTCCGAACGAAAGTGAAGTTGTTTCCGCAACCGGCATTTCTACCACCATCCTGAAAAGTAATGTTGTAGTTGCAAAAGCTCTCCGTAAGGTGAATAGCTCCGTTAGCCGTTATGAAAAACGGATAGTCTTGCTGTCGGGGTGCCGGGTTTTCCGGCAATCCGTTCCCATCGTCAGGGATGATGAAGGTGGAGGAGGGTTCACTTTCCAGGTCGGATAATGCCGGACGCAAGAAGGCTAACGTCTGGGCACCTGATACAAGCGTTTGCGATGCTTCTGGCGCCAGGTTCCTAGCCGTATAGGTTCGGATGATCCGGCTTTCGACCGTACAGTCGGTCGGTACAGGCCCTTCCGGTTCGTCGGTAACACAAATTTCTACTGCTCCGCCGCAAACAGAAGTCGCTGCGGGAATGCCGCCACCAGCCATCAATGCTGTCTTTAATGCGGAACTCAGCGTGGCGGGAATTACGCCTCCTGTAGTCGCTTCGACGCTGAAACAACGACTTTCCAGTGTGGTCATCGCCGCCAGGCTGGCAGCCGCGGATTGGTTGCAACTTCTTTCTGCCAGCGTAAGATCTACCAGTACCGGTACCTCAGTACACTGCCCCCCCAGGCCGGCAAAGCCAGCACACAATAACAGCAAAAGCAGCCATTGTTTTTTCAGGTCAGTTGAATTACGATTGGTCATCGTTGGTTTGTAAAGCTCTTTTAGGTTAGTCACATAAAGGCCGTAAAGTATGCAAGTTACGCATTAACGCCCTATCTACTGGTTAAGGTATTGCTAAGAATTCCTTAGCCCATCCGGTTGTGGTCAAAGCGGCCTGTTACCAAGTGTCTTCAAAGGCTCCGTTCTCTGCTGTGAAATGGATTTTCAGGCCTAATAATTCTGCGTGTTTCCGCCAGGCATCGTGCCGGTAATATGGGGTGCTACCGTCCACTATTATGAGGGGTGATTCTTCAGGGAAATCAGGTAAATTGGCGGGTTTGAACCCATTTGTAACCAGTACGTGGCTAACGTTACTGACGTCAAGCAGGTCGGGGTACTGCTGCTTACCATCGAGTAGGAGCCAACGGGAATTACCCAGCAGCAACAGGTTGCCTTGTCGACCTATCTTTTCAGTAAGCGAGGTATCCCGGCCGGAAAGGGGCAACGTTGCTTCAGGGGTGTAGCCGCGCTGCGCGCGGCGTGGCCCGGCCGTCCAGTCCAGGTCCTTAGCCTCCGGCTGCGTACCAAACGACCACGCGCGGCCGGCACCGTTGTCGATGTCGATCAGGCTGCCGCGCGAGCGGTGGAAGACGGTGATCATTGTTCCTTCGTCCTGTTTTTGCACCTGCGTCCCCGCCCAAAAGAGCATCCCTAGAAAACTCAACCCAGCAGCGACCAACACGCCTTTGCGCTGCCAGCGGATGAATACTGCCGACAGGCCGATCGTAAGGGCCAGTAAGCCCGACATTATACCATCGAAATAAGGCGGTTTGAGGAGCGCGCCCGGTAGGCCCCCAAAGAAAAAGATCAGCGCATTTTGCCAACCCACCACCGTATTTAATAACCAGCCGGTAACTCCGGCGAGGGTGTCAACTCCGAGAATACCAGCCACCAAGCCATGGGCTAGCCCCAGAAACATGGTGGCAAAAGCAAATAAAATAACGACCGTGCCGCTCAGCAGAAAGTAGGTTGGGAATTGCTTGAAATAGAGCAACGCCAGGGGTAAAGTGCCAAGCTGCGCGCCCGTGGAAGCGGCCATGGCCGACCACGCCCCACGCAATATTTTGAGGGGCCAATAGACCAGTCGGTCAAAAAAACTGGTAAAAGCAACGATGCCGATAATGGCCGTAAAGGACAACTGGAAACCGACCTGGAAAAGCTGCCCCGGTTCAATGACCAACATCAGAATGGCTGCTGCAGAAAGCGTATTGAATACGTGCGACCGGCGGTTGCTGATACCGCCCAATGCCAAGATGGAAAACATGATGGCCGCCCGCTGAACCGACGGGCTGAGCCCGGAAATCATGGCAAAGGCCCAGACGCAGAGTACGCTGACCAGCGCCACACCGATGCGCCCTTTAGGGCGACGGTCCAGTTTAAACAAAGTGACCAGAAAGAAGCGAAGAATCAGGAAAATGATGCCTACGTGCAGCCCTGAAACGGCGAGTACATGTACCGCTCCCGTTTCGGTGTAGGCGGACTTTACTTCTGCGGAGATCAGGTCCCGTTTACCCAATACCAAAGCGGCGGCTACGGCCAAGCGATCTCCGGTTAAGTGTTGCTGAAACGTTTTGAACCAGGCGCGACGCCAGCCTTCCGCGATCGCGGTCAGTCCCGTGCCGGTGCTGCCCGCGATTCGCCAGTCTGAACTTTCTCGTAAAAATAAGTTGTGGTAGATCTGCTTACGGTTCCAGTAGGCGCGCAGGTCGAAGACGCCGGGGTTCAGCGGTGGGCGAAGCAGACGGGGCGTACCACGGAAAACAATGAGGTCCCCGGCTTTCATCCCGGCGGCCTGTTCGGTGGGCGGCAGGTACAGCAGAAGCTGCCCCGATACCCAACGATTGCCGAGGGAGTCGTTCAGTAGGCTATTGATCTTTACCTCGGCCCGTAGGTTGGTTTCTCCTGGCCGGAGGCTGGTGACCTTGCCGCTCAGTAAATCGCCCGTTTGAATGTGGTGAGCGAAAAAGGTTGCTTGGCCAGGCTGGTAAGCGGTGTTCATCCGCCAAGCGCCAAAGGCGAAAACGGCCAGCAATACCAGTGCGCTCCCAAATATGGCCAGCCAGCGTTCAGGGCGAGCCCAAAAGATAAGCGCGGCCGGAATAGCGACAGCAGCTAGAATACCTAATGACCAGTAAAAAGGTAGGGTATAGCCGATGATGTCAGCTACTACAATACCCGCTCCCAGCGCCAATACAATTGGCACCAGTGCTACTAAGCCCCAGGCGGCGGGCGGTTTATTTGCAGAGCGGCTCACCTGGGAAAATTAGGTATAATTTCTGGAAGAAGGCCTAAGGCAATCACAGCAAACCTTTACCAACCGTACGCGATGCGGCTGCCCGCTGTGATCTCACGGAGGGTTATTCACAACGCTGCGCGTTTTTTAGCAAAGTTTCATGCTTTATAATTGCCAGTACTAAGGGCGAGCATAAGGCAGCCGCCGTCCCTTACCTACCTGGTGGTAATTGTCGAGCCCCGCCACGCTCATGGTTTCCAACAGCTCATGGTCGACGTGTCCGGTAGGGGCTACGGCTGCGTCGGGCAGGAAAATCTCCCGTATCCGACCGACGATAAAGAAGGTCTCGATACCGCTGATCTTATGCTCTTCCTCGAAGGTCAGGCCAATGCGAATTTTGCTTTCGGCCACGTAAGGGGCTTTGCAGTCTTCGCTGTACTCGGGCGTCAGGCCGGTAGCTGCAAACTCGGAAGTTCCTGTCGGATAATTTGCGCTGGTTTGGTGGGCCTGCTCCAGAAAATCAGGATGCAGCGTATTGATGGTGAACCACTTATTCGCCTTGATATTATGGTAGGTGTCTCTGGGCACCGTAAGTGGACGCATGATGAAGCCTAGTAAAGGGGGAGAACTGGCGCTGATGTGGACAAAGGAGCTGAAAACGCCGATGTTTTCCGCACCGCGATGGCCCTTGGTTCCTACCAGGTGGACGCCTCGTGGGCCGGGCAATGTATTCATGAAATGGCGGCGGTACATGGATTCCTGGGCGAGGATGTCTTCCAGTTTGAGGTGCATGGGCGGTCGATTTTTTGGGTTGTCTTAATGTCGAACGTGAAGGTAGTAGAAAGGTTATGAGGGCGGGGCCGCAGGGGCAAAAATTGGGGTAAGAGCAGGGAAAGACCAGGCCTTATTCGCAACTTTACGACCTTGAGGGCCTGTTTCGTCTCCAGCTTAACTCCTTGATAAGACAACCACAAAGCAAGTTCAATATGTTGACCACTTCCTTCCGCCAGAATCGCCTCCACGAAGTCGTCGCCGAACGTGGGGTGAAAGTCCGTTACGCTTGCGAAAGCGGAAGCCGGGGCTGGGGTTTGGCGTCTACCGATTCTGACTACGACGTTCGTTTCATCTATCAGCACCCACGGGAATGGTACCTGCAACCTGAAGAAGTATTGCTATTTTATGTGTCCGGTGCTAGCTGCGCGGTACGTGATCAATGAGCGGAGTATCTCGCCAGTCCCTTTTTCAGCGTTACTCGGGTTAATCGACGACGACAGCGTTCTTGCGGCCGTAGAAGACTTGGTCGCACTGAAGCAAACCGTTGGAGAAGGGCATCGTATGCAACTCCCTGCCATCATCGAAAACCACTTCGCCAAACTCCGTGAAACGAGTGCTGCCGACCTTGGAAATATAGCCCGAAAGGTGGTGAGTCATGAAGAAATTGAAGCGTTCTTTCGTCAGGAAATCGGCTACTAAACAACTGTAAAAACTTACTGAATTACCATCCAGGACCTCGAAGACAATGGCTTGATTTTGCTTAAAGTTCGCTCCGGCAGCCATGCCTACGGCCTGGCTACGCCTGCCTCCGACGAGGACTTTCGGGGTGTTTTTTACCTGCCCCGAGACCAGTTCTTTGGGCTTAACTACGTTGCTCAGGTCAGCGATGCTACTAACGACCTGACCGGGATTTCCTACTTGGCGTTAAAATAGGACAATACCCACTGGAAGAGGTGTTGAAAATGGCGGAGGACCGGCTGGCGGAACTGGAACGGTGGGCTAACCAGAGTGAGTTGCCAGAAGTGGCCGACCCTAAGCTGATAGAGCAACTGCTGGTAGAAATGCGGAAGGAGCTGTACCTTCTACCTACCAGTACGTAGCCACATAAGGGTAAGTAGTTTGGTACTGCTCCTTTACCATCACCACCAATCGTTGGCGCAGTAAATCAAGGTTTTCCTTCGTATGGGCAGAGATGAGCATGGCTTCGTGGCCGAACTCACTTTCAAGGCTCTTCCGCAGTCCTTCCTCTACTTCGTCACGACCTTCCTCGTCGAGGTAAAGGTCATAGTTGCGTTCGCGGAATAGGTCGACTTTGTTGAAGACCAAGACGGTCGGCTTTTCTTCTACGCCCAGGTCTTTTAGCAGGGTTTGTACCGTCCGAATCTGATCGGCGTGTACTGGGTGGGCAACGTCGACCACGTGGAGCAGTATGTCACTTTCCCGGACCTCGTCGAGGGTGGATTTGAAACTCTCGATCAGGTGGTGGGGGAGTTTTCTGATGAATCCTACGGTGTCCGTCAGTAGGAATGGGACGCCTTCGTAGGCGACTTTCCGCACGGTGGTGTCGAGGGTGGCGAAGAGTTTGTCTTCGGCGAAGACGTCACTCTTAGTCAGCAGGTTCATCAGGGTAGACTTCCCAACGTTGGTATAACCTACCAGGGCAACACGGACCATGGTGTCCCGTCCCTTACGGCGGGTAGCGGCCTGGCGGTCCAATTTTTCAAGGTCTTTCTTCAGCTTACTGATCTTATCGCGGATGATCCGGCGATCCGTCTCGATTTCCGTTTCACCAGGGCCTCGCATACCGATACCACCGCGCTGCCGCTCCAGGTGCGTCCACAGGCCGCGCAAGCGGGGAAGCATGTACTGCATCTGCGCGAGTTCAACCTGGGTTTTGGCCTGGGCGGTTTGCGCCCGCCCCGCAAAAATATCGAGGATAAGCGAAGACCGATCAATGATCTTCACCTTCATCAGCTCTTCGAGGATGCTGACTTGCTTACCGCTGAGGTCATCGTCAAAAATGACCATCGTGATCTCCTCGTGTTCTTCCACGTACTTGGCAATCTCGTTGGCCTTGCCGCTACCAACAAAGGTCCGGTTGTCTGGGCTGTCCAGTTTCTGGACAACTCTTGTCCGGGTAATTGCACCAGCGGTGAGGGCAAGGAATTCCAACTCGTCCAGGTATTCCGCTACTTGCTCTTCCGTCTGTTTACGGGTAATCAGGCCGACTATGACCGCATACTCCGTTTCTTTCTTAAGGCCGGATTCTTTCTGTCCGACGTTCCATTCATTTGCCATTGCTTATAGTACATAGCGTGTTAGTTCATAGTTCAATAGTTCGTAGGAACTGTCTACCTTTATAGGACCAGACGAATTAATATTTTATGCGGCGTCCTTTAGGGAAGCGAATTAAATAAAACGTGTTTCTTGACCTGACGCTTTTGTTCTCGCCGTTCTTGAAAAATTCTTTGCATAGCCGTAGCTACGGAAATAATTTTTAAGAGCGGTGAGGGTAAAATAAGGCGGTCAAGAAGCATGGTTTATTTATTTCGCGTCCCTTAGCTGTCAGGACTCAGGTAAAGGTTCAGGAGGTCGCTCCCTTTTTCGTGACGCCAGCGGGCAAAAGGTCAAGTTTTGGGCAACGAAACTTACTGGCTGGCCCACTAGCTATTGGCAGCTGCCAGTAGGTTCGCCATATCCACCTTTGGGCCAATAAAGGCAGCGAGGTCTTCAACCTTAACGCGGGTCTGCTCCAGGGTGTCGCGGTCGCGGACGGTAACGGTGCCCTTGTTCTCGCCTTCTTCGATGGTATCGAAATCGACGGTGATACAGAAAGGCGTGCCTACGGCGTCCTGACGACGGTAAAGCTTACCAATCGCACCGGTGTCGTCGTATTGTACGTCGAAGTGGAAGCGCAGGTCGTTGAAGATGTCTTTGGCGACCTTCACGATGTCCGGGTTGTTCCGCTTCAGGGGCATGATCGCCGCTTTGATCGGCGCGAGCGCAGGGTGCAGTTTCATTACGTCGCGGACGTTGGTCGGGTCGTCCTGTCCGGGCACCATTTCGGTACGCAGGGCGTGGCTCATGGTAGCGAGGAAGAGACGGTCAGCACCGATGGACGTTTCGACTACGTATGGAATGTACTTCTCGTTCGTCTGCGGATCGTGGTAGGTCATCTTCTTACCCGACAGCTCCATGTGAGCACTGAGGTCGAAGTCGGTCCGGCTGTGGATACCTTCCAGTTCCTTGAAACCGAAGGGGAAATCGAACTGAATGTCGACCGCAGCGTCAGCGTAGTGGGCCAGGTTGTCGTGGTCGTGGAAGCGGAGCTTTTCTTCCGGGTGACCAAGGGCGCGGTGCCACTTCATCCGGGCTTCCTTCCATTTGTTGTACCACTCCATCTGGGTACCGGGCTGGATGAAGAATTGCATTTCCATCTGCTCAAACTCCCGCATACGGAAGATGAACTGACGGGCGACAATCTCGTTACGGAAGGCCTTACCGATCTGGGCGATACCGAAGGGCAGTTTCTGGCGCGTACTCTTCTGTACGTTGAGGAAGTTGACGAAAATACCCTGGGCCGTTTCCGGGCGCAGGTAGAGCTTGCCTTCTTCTCCGGCGATGTTGCCGAGCTGGGTGGAGAACATGAGGTTGAACTGACGCACGTCCGTCCAGTTGGCCGAGCCTGTGTCGGGATCTTTGATTTTAAGGTCTTCGAGCATTTGGCCCAATTCGGCCATGTCCTCGTTGGTCATGGCAGTAGCGAGGCGCTTGGCCACGGCGTCCATTTCTCCCTGGTAACGGAGTACGTTACCGTTGGTCTTCCGGTATTCGGCCTCGTCAAAAGCCTCCCCGAAGCGTTTCTTCGCCTTGGCAATCTCCTTATTTAGTTTGCCTTCCACCTTATCGATATGGTCTTCGACAAGGACATCGGCGCGGTAGCGCTTCTTGCTGTCTTTGTTGTCAACGAGCGGATCGTTGAAAGCATCGACGTGGCCGGAGGCTTTCCATGTTTTCGGGTGCATGAAGATGCTGGCGTCAAGGCCAACGATGTTATCGTGCAGCTGCACCATCGAGCGCCACCAGTATTGCTTCAGGTTGTTCTTTAGTAACACACCGAGGGGACCGTAATCGTAAGCGGCGGAGAGGCCATCATAGATTTCAGAGCTTTGGAATACGAAACCGTAATCTTTGGCGTGGGAGGTCAGCTTCTTAAAGTCGGCGAAGGTGGACATATGTAAGTCAGTTAGTCAATTAGTCAGATAGTCAGATAAGGGGGTGGTCCGGGCTTATTGCAAGATGTAGGACGCCACCTCAAGACTGATTTGGGCGGGCAAAGATAAACAGTACGTTTTTAGTACTTAGCTGCAAAGCACGCGCGATCAGAAAATCTGGCGGTGCATTATCTGTAATGGTCGGTTGAGGACGTCCTCGTCCGAATCCTTGTTGACGCTAACTGTTCGGGTGGCGACACCCTCAGCCAGGTATTTGTCAGTGGCCATTGTCTTTGGGCAGGGTCTGTTACTGCTCCTTTGTCTTTTTTCTGCACCTGCGGCCCCGCCCTCATAATACTACCCGTCATATTCTTTCGGGAACGGAGGGCGCGGCCGCGGGTGCAAAGGGAGGTATAAAACAGGCTATGCTACTTCCCCATTATACAGCCATCTATGCTTCATTGAGCGCTGTGGCGCCGTGAAAGCTGCCGTTGACGACGTCAAGCTGGGCAACATCACACCGATGCTGGCGAAGATTAGGCCGGCGGTTGATAAGCTCACCTATGCTGGAGATCAAACTTCGAAAAACGAGGAATTCGTCCACATGGTCTGTGAAAGCAATGTGCAGCACACCATCGAGCAGATTCGCCTGAACAGCCCAATCCTCAAGGAGATGGAGGACAATAACGAGATCAAAATCGTTGGTGCCGTTTACGATATGGATAATGGTAAAGTGAATTTCCTTAAGTAGGTAAATTCCCTCCAGGTACCGTCTATATGGCCCGTCAACCTTAAAGTCGTACGCATTTTGCGCAGATTTTAAGCGTTTGACGGGTCATTTGTTGTTTTGGGAGAATAGTAATCCTTTCGATTCATCCGGGGCAAGTAAGATTTGACCACTCCGTGGCCATCATTTTACCGAAAACATTAGTGACTAGCACGAGCGAAGCGAGAATCCCTCTGCGGTAGCCCTACCCACTACCCTCTACCTGCTATCCACTATTTAGCCAATCCTCCCGCCTGCTGCAGCAAGGCCAACTGACCACCAAAAGCCTGCTTCAGCATGTCTGGGGTGAAGACTTCCTCCGTAGGCCCCTGAGCAATCAACCGCTGGTTGAGGAGGATGACGTGGTCAAAATACTCGGGTACTGCCTGGAGGTCATGGTGGACAACAAGCAAGGTTTTACCCGCCTTAGAAAGCTTACGGAGTACGGCGATGATCTTCTCTTCGGTCGGGATGTCCACCCCGACGAAGGGTTCGTCCAGCATCAGGATATCGGCCTGCTGCGCCATGGCCCGGGCCAGAAAGGTGCGTTGCTGTTGGCCGCCAGAGAGTTCTCCGATTTGTCGGTTTTGTAAGTCGGCAATGTCTAGTTCCTCCAGCGCCGCATCGGCCAGCCGGTGGTCTTCCGCATTCAGGCGCTGGAATACTTTCTTGTGGGGGTAGCGGCCCATCAGTACCACGTCGCGGACGGTGGCCGGGAAGGTGAAATCAATCTCACTTCGCTGCGGTACGTAGACCACCTGTCGGCGGACTTTCTGGACGTCCTGGCCCAGGACTTCAACGCTTCCGGTGTAATCTTCAATCAACCCAAGAATTGCCTTCAGCAAGGTCGATTTGCCTGAGCCATTGGGCCCCAGGATGCCGTACCGGTGCCCTTCCTCGATTTCCAGGAAGATGTTACTCAGCACGCGTTTACGGTCGTAGGCTACGGATAGGTCAGAAACGGAAATAGCCGGCATAATTGTTGGTTGTTGATTGATAATTGTTGATTTCGGAGCTTTCCTCCCTCTCCTCTTTACTCCCTTTCTCCTTTCCCCCTTTACTACGCGACGCCACGATTGATCCGCTGCACCATGAAGAAAAAGGCACCGGCCATTACGGTGAGGATGATGACCAGTAGTATTAGTTGTTGCCCGGCGCCGGGGCCCATCGCGTCCTTGATGTCGGCGGTGTTTCCTTTCAGAGCTTCAACAATGGTATTGGTATTGAAGCGGAGCATCCCTTCATAGGTCCCTGCTTCGGTATCGGGCTCGCCGAGCGAGTCGGCATAGAGGTAGCCGCCGATGATGACGTCGTTGTCGATGGCAATCTGGCGGATGAGCTTGGGGTTAATGGTGCTTTCCACGAAAATGGCCGGTACGCCGGAATCCCGGATGACGGTGGTCAGCCGGTTCACGTCGTTGGTCTGCACCGCGGCGTCGGTGCTGGTGCCGAGGGCGGCTTCCACCTGAATACCGTAGTGACGGCCGTAGTAGCGAAAGGCGTCATGACTGGTGATCAGGATGCGGTACTTTTCGGGGATGGAGGCGATTTGTCGGAAGATTTCGGCGTCGAGGTCCTCCAGCTGTTGCAGGTAGACGCCAGCGTTGAACTCGTAGACTTTACGATTGAAGGGGTCCAGTTCGATGAGGGCATCGCGGATGTTGCGGACGTAAGTAAGGCCATTCTTCGCCGTCATCCAGGCGTGCGGATCGCTGGCGTTAGCGTACTCCTCACTGGCGATTGCCCCAATGCCTTTGGTGATGGTGATCGTTTTGCCGGAGGTGCCGCTGTTTTCGATCAGCTCATTCATCCAGCCTTCGAAGGTCAGGCCGTTGACGAGTACCAGGTTGGCGCGGGAGACGAGCTGGACGTCAGCCGGGGTAGGCTCGTAGATGTGTGGGTCCCCACCAATCGGTACCACCGATTGGATGCGGACGTGGCCACCGGCGACCATCTCCGTCATGTCTGCGAAGATAGAGGCGGAGGTGACGACCAGGGGGAGGGTTTGGTCTTCGGCTGCCTGGGCGAAGGCCAGGCCGTTGAGACTAAAAATAATGAAGAGAAGTTGATAAATCAGGCGCATAGTGGAGGTGATGCTTTCTGCAAAGTTAGACTAATCTAACTTTTTTGTCTGAATTGATTTTTTTGGTTGGGTTGGGGTTGGCTGTGTGGTTGAGGGTGTCCCCACCCGAACGGCTTCATTGGCGTGCCAGGGTTGCTACGCAGCTCCTGTTTCTCACAGAGGCGCATAGTGGGAGGCACAGAGGTACTGTTGGTGGTGAGGAACCTGCTTCAAATGAAAAGATGGGACATAAGGGCCGCTAGGCCAGGATTACAGAAGGGGGGGCTCCCCCCCAGGGCT
>JBLHRW010000023.1:0-24119 GCA_047626445.1 Neolewinella sp. | reverse complement strand
TTTATTTCGCGTCCCTTATCCTCAAAGGGCGTCCACCACCTTGCGGTCATTCCCCAAGCGTGGCACTTTATTTTGTCCACCAAGTTTGCCCTGGCTTTTCATGTAGGCCCTAAAGGCACCCGGCTTAGTTGCTCTTACCACCAGCGGGCGCAGCACTTTGCCGGTGATCAGGTCCTGGTAGTAAATATTTTGCCGTACCATGGCTGCATCGAGGTCCATGGCAAAAGCTTTCGGGTCAGCAGGGGGTTTAGCAAACTCGACGAACCATTCATGGTAGGGTAACCCTCCTTCCGGCGGACTCACCTGCGGAGCAACGGTAAATTCAGTAACCTGTACATGATGCCCAGCGGCAACTTCGTTCATGGCTGCTTCTACTTCCTTACCGATCACATGCTCCCCGAAGGCGGAGATAAAATGCTTGGTCCGTCCAGTAACCTGGAGGCGGAAGGGATTCAGGCTGACGAACTCGACCGTATCTCCGATATTGTACCCCCACAGGCCAGCATTCGTATTTAGGATGATGGCGTAGTTGACGCCAGTTTGAACTTGCCCGAGGCTCAGCCTGGTTGGGTTATCGTCAAATATTTCCCCAGCGGGGACAAACTCGAAGAAGATACCGGAATCGGAATTCAGCAGCAGGCCGGGTTCGGTCTGGCTGTCCTGAAAAGCGATGAAGCCTTCACTGGCAGGGTAGGTTTCCACGCTGGGGATGCGACCACCAACCAGGCGTTCGAGGCTTTGCCGGTAGGGCTCGAAGTTTACGCCGCCATACACGAACATATCCAGGTTAGGGAAAAGCTCCAGAATAGTGGACTTGCCGCTGCGAGCCAGCAAACGCTCATAATACATCTGCACCCAGGGAGGAATGCCGGAAATAAGGCGCATATCGGCATCGATCGTTTCATCGACGATGCGCTCCAGCTTGGTTTCCCAGTCTTCAATGCAGTTGGTTTCGTAGCTTGGCAGCTGATTGGTCCGTAGCCAGGCCGGGACCTGGTGGTTTACGATTCCACTCAACCGGCCGGTTTTGATGCCGTTTGTATCGGTCATTTCAGGGCTCCCGCTGAGGAAGATCATTTTGCCGTCCAGCCAGCGGCTTTTGCCCGTTTCTGCGATGTAATTGAACAGGGCGTTGCGGGCGGAGCCGAAGTGATTAGGGATACTTTGGCGGGTCAGTGGGATATACTTCACCCCGCTGGTAGTACCGCTCGTTTTAGCGAAATATTTAGGCTTGCCAACCCAGCTGACGTTGCTCTCCCCGTCTCTAATCCGATCTGCGTAAGGTTTAAAAGCTTCGTAATCACCGATAGGCACCCGAGCCTTGAAGTCCTCATAGGTATTGATCCCGGCAAAATCATGGTCCTTGCCGAAGGCCGTATCTCTGGCAGTACGTACCAGGTCTGCGCGAATTTCCTGCTGTGCCAGTACTGCCCGCGCTGCGGCGTTGGAAACTTGACGGCGGATAAAGTGAGCGTAAGGTTTGAGAATCCTTGATTTCATGGGTGGGGTATTTTCTCCTTTATGGAAACAACAACACAACAACCGAAAAGTAGCTTCGGTCGTCAAAGATATCCGTCAAAAAGTACCTGGGCGTGGGGGAGCATAGGCAAGGTTGGGACATTACCATATTTGATCCGGGCGCGGCCAACGAAGTTGGAGTTTGTGCTGAGCGTAGTAGAAGTACAGGTACAAGGGCAAGGATAACGGAGCAAAGGAGCCGTATTTTATTTTATTCCCACCCCTAAAGGTTGCCTGCTGTTAAAGTCCCCCCTTTTGCACCTGCGGCTGCGCCAAAAAACCTACCAACTACTCAGGTATTTTCACCTCATAGCGATTACCCTTACTCACGGTCAGCGATCCGCTGATCAGCCAGGGATTGTACACCTTCAGCATGCGGTAGTTCGTGCCGTTCTCCTTCGCGAAATCACCAAGGTTAGTAATGCTTTTTTCCACCGTAACGGTCTTGTACCGGTCGAGTGCCGGATAATGATCCGTTGCATCGATTTCGTACCCGAAGTTACCGGGGGTCTGCATGATCGTCTTCAAAGCCACAATACGAAAGAGGTAGGCCATCGTTTCGCTGTTGATGTCAAGATCGAAGACGGAAGAGGCCCGCTGGCGTTCCCTCCATTTACGCGCGTTCGGCCCGCCCATGTTGTAAGCTGCCGCCACCCACCGCCAGTCGCCAAATTCCTTGTGGTAACCTTTGAGGTACTTGCAGGCAGCGCGGGTGGCTTTTTCCAGGTGAAAACGTTCGTCAACTTCGCTGTTGATTTCCAGGCCATAACCTTTGCCCGTCGGCGACATAAATTGCCAAACCCCTTTGGCACCGGCAACACTGGTGGCATTGCTCAAACCGCTTTCCGCAACGGCCAGGTACTTCAGATCTTCAGGCACCCCCTCTTCGGCCAGAATCCGTTCGATCGTCGAAAAATACCGTGTTTGCAGTTTCAATAACAAAATTGTATTCCGGTGAAAATAGGCGTTGCGCAACAACTCCTGGTCGAGTCGTTCCCTAACGTCAAAGTTATCAGCTACCGGAATGTCTTCCCCAGCAAAAGTAAAAGGGCCACTCAGGTCTACTGGTTGCACACGCTGCGGCAGTTGCAGGACATCCGTCGTTTGGGCTGCCATTTCGGTAGGATTCGCTCCAACCTTCGGAGCCACTTTCTCCGCACCTGCGAGCAGCAGCCAGCCCATCAAAAAAACTATGCCAATACCGATACCTGTGAATAGATGTTTCATAATTCAATTTTTCTTGTGTTTCTTAGGACAAACATCAGGCATCATCTTACAACAACAGTTTGACTATTAAATGCCAAAAAAGACACTTAATCCCCTACTTATCTGTTTAAACCAGGTGATTTGTCCGTAGGCTTTCCTCCTAAACGGGCCATTTGCTAACGCAAAATACCAAGTACTTATTCCTATTACTCTTTTCGTCGCTACTTTTTTTATGTTTATCTTCTTAGGCGTTCACGTATTTTTCCCTGAATGCCTCTTTCAGCACTCCTCCATGTCCACCACCAAACATGCTAACGATCGACAAGACATTGTCCTACAGCTCGTCCGCGGACAGGAGGAGGAGGGGATGCGTCAATTGTTTACCCATTATGGTGGTGCATTAATGACAATTATCCAGCCAATCCTTCCTCAGAAAGAGATAGCGGAGGAAATACTGCATGATGTCTTACTGAAAGTATGGAACAACCTTGATACACCACTAGCCCCCCATTGGCGTTACTGACTACCTGACTCGGCTAAATTTTCTCCCGCCGCTCCAGAATATCCCAGGTATGATCCCCAAGTAACTTGATGGTAGCGATGTAGTTATAGGGCAGACGGGGCCCCCACTCTACCGGACTGATCATGCTCAGCAAGTTCTTACCATTTTCCCGACAGTAGAGGTAGTACGTTCGGCCAATGATCGGGTCAATGCCCATTTCCGCTTCATAAATGCGCTCACTGATTGTCATCCGATTTTGGATCTCGTTGGCCTGCCGGGCCAGCAATTCAATCTGCGCTTTGATCTGGTCGAGCTGCATATCCGTTTGCTCGTACATTGCTGACATGGCCAGCCCTTTTACCTTACCGGTATCCATCGGTTTGATCGTCGCGCCGCCGCGCTCGTGCGCGTAGGGCAAAAGCCCAGGGTTCTCGGCGATCTTCTCCGGATCAATCGGGTTAATAAAGCTTTCCATCGGGTTGTTCTCCTTATCCTTTTCGGCCATCTCAGCTAGTAACGGCCTGGGCGGAGAATGGTTTTTTTCTGAGCAGCTATTTCCTCCTGGCAAGTTTATCAAACAGTGGTTCTCGGGGAGCATATTGCTTGATCAACTGATTGCTGGCACCATGAGGGGAGCCCACAACGGCACTACTCAGCAGTTGCTGCAGCGACGGAGGTACTTCCCCTGGTTGGCGCAAGCAGGCAAGGCACAGGCGTCGCCTTGAGCCACTCGGCAGGTATTGGACCAGCCCTCCCAGGAGGATAAGGTGCTTACCCATTCGGGGTTATTCTGGCCTGGCACTCAACTGTTAAGGTGATTTTAAAGGTTGGTTGTGGAGATGAGAAGCATTTAATAATACTCGTGTACCCTACGGCGGTCAGCCGAGTTAGCCACTTTCGTTCTACTACCTAGGCTTAAGCCCCAAATCCACCGATACAGTGTGGCTGTAAGTGCTCCGGGCATCATCTTCACCGAAGTCGGTGTAACCTCAATAAATCATGTGGATCAAGTGTTTTTTTTTGTTAAATACAGAGACCTATCCCGCTGAAGCCGGAGGTACACTTGAACTTCGGCTAATTGAGTTTTCGCCAGAGTACTTACTCATCAGCGAATCACACACAACGGTCTTTTTCAAAAAACAAATTAGCCGGAAAGGTCACTTTGCTTTTATCCTTTCCCTGCACCTGCGGCCCCGCCTTAATAAAAACACAGCGAAAATTCGCTGTTTTCTCCTTGTCCACCCCACCCCATTGGTTTATCTTTGGCCACATGGTACAGTCGATCATTTTTATACTGGTATCCGCGGCAGCGCTTGGCTACGCTTTCGTCGGATTTCGTAAGGTTTACCAAAACATTCAGCTGGGTAAGGAGGAGGCCGTTTCCGGGCCTACCGGAGCGCGCTGGAAAAACATGGCCTTGGTGGCCATGGGCCAGAAGAAGATGTTTAAGCGGCTGATTCCGGCGGTGCTGCATTTTATGCTCTACGTAGCCTTTGTGTTTACCCAGGTAGAGCTAATCGAGATCTTCATCGACGGTATTTTCGGCGTCCACCGCTTTTTTGCCGAACCACTCGGTGGTTTGTACAACTTCATCATCAGTACCATCGAGGTACTTTCCGTCCTTGCCTTTATTGCTACGGTCATTTTTTTGGTACGTCGTAACATCCTGTTCATCCCCCGCTTCAATAAGCCGGAAATGACCGGTTGGCCTAAACTCGACGCCAACCTCATCTTGATTTTCGAGCTGCTGTTGCTGCTATGCATTTTCACGATGAACGGTACCGACGAAGTGCTGCAAAGCATGGACCCAGCCCACTACCCAGACACTAACCTGGCCGTCACCGGTTGGTTAGGCCCGGCCATTTTCGGAGGCCTTGGCCAGGGAACGCTCGTCATTCTTGAGCGCATCGGCTGGTGGGGACACATCACGATGGTCTTCATTTTCCTGGGCTACCTCCCCAAATCCAAGCACCTCCATATCCTTTTGGCCTTCCCCAACACCTGGTACTCCCGCCTAAAGCCAGCCGGTGAGATGGAAAACATGCCCGCCATCATGGACGAGGTAAAATCTATGATGGGCTTGGGTGATCCTAATGCCCCAGAGCCTGACATGAGTGCAGAGCTGCCCGAATTCGGCGCCAACGACATCTTTGAAATGAGCCGCATCGACTTGCTTGGTGCCTACAGCTGTACGGAGTGCGGACGCTGTACCTCGGTTTGTCCGGCCAACATCACCGGCAAAAAACTCAGCCCCCGGAAGATCGTTATGGACCTCCGAGACCGCTCCGAGGAAGTAGGCGCAAAGATCCGTTCCGGAAACGCCGAATACGCCAAAGACGATACGCAACCGGTCTCCGCCGATAACTTCGACGACGGCCGCAGCCTATGGGACTTTATTTCCCGCGAAGAGATTCATGCCTGTACCACCTGTAATGCCTGCGTGGAAGCCTGCCCCATTCTGATTAATCCGCTGGAAATGATCACCAAGCTCCGCCGTCATGAGATACTTACTGAAGCTGCTGGTCCGCAGGATTGGCTTCCGCTCTTCAACTCCATTGAAAACCAGCAGCGGGCTTGGAGTGTGGGGACTAGCCGGACTGCTTGGACGGAGGAGTAAGCCCGGAACAAGCAGCCTCCGGCTGCGTCAAATTATTTTCGCAGCCGGAGGCTGCATCAACCGCTCGCTGCCGGAGGCAGCATCGACCAACTAAAAAGTTATGCAGGTTAAAACAATGGCACAATTCGCCGCTGAGAACAAAGAACCAGAGATCCTCTTCTGGGTAGGTTGCGCGGGCAGCTTCGATGACCGGGCGCAAAAAGTAACCCGCGCTTTTGCCGAGATATTAACCTCTGCAGGAATTGAGTTTGCCATCCTGGGCGACGAAGAAGCCTGTACGGGTGATCCCGCCCGCCGCGCCGGCAACGAGTTCCTGTTCCAGATGACGGCTCTACAAAACATCGAAACGCTGAATATGTACGGCGTAAAAAAGATGGTAACCGCTTGCCCGCACTGTTTCAACACCATCAAGAATGAATACCCTGCACTGGGCGGCAACTACGACATTGTACACCACACCCAGTTGCTGCAGGAATTGATCGATGGCGGGCGGATTAAGATGACAGAAGGCGGCGCCTTTAAAGGCAAACGCATCACTTACCACGACAGCTGCTACCTGGGCCGCGCCAACGGCATCTACGAAGCGCCGCGGGCCGTATTGGAGTCCATTGATGGACAGCTGGTGGAGATGAAACGTAGCAAGACCAATGGCCTGTGCTGTGGCGCCGGTGGCGCCCAGATGTGGAAAGAGGATGAATCAGGTGACAAGCGCATCAACGTAGCGCGAACCGAAGAAGCCTTAGACACTGGCGCGGACATCATTGCCGTTAACTGTCCCTTCTGCCTTACGATGATGACGGACGGCGTTACCGGCAAGGAAAAACAGGACTCCGTGATGGTCTACGACCTTAGTGAATTGATCGTTAAAGGGATGATAAAGTAGACTAGTGGTCGATAGTTAATAGTAGGCTACCGCATGAGAATGCTCGCGTTGCTCGTAGCGATAGTACTTAACGGCCTCCCCCCCTACAACTCCTCCATCAAAATCGCCATCATCGTCTTAATCCCCTCCCGGTAATTCCCCAGGCGCAGGTTCTCATTTGGGCTATGCTGGTTATTATCACGGTTGACCGTAGGTACGGTTACGGCCGGTACGTTCAGCGTCGTGACGAAGGGAGAAATAGGGATGGATCCCCCACTCATCCGCACCATGATTGGATCCTTGCCGAAAGCGCGGTTTAGGGCACTGCGCAGCCAGATACCAACTTCAGAATCGAAATCGGTCCGAAACGATTGGTAAGAAATATCGTAAGTAAAAGTCGCCACTTTTTCGTGCGCCATGCGCGTTTCTTTGTCAGGCGTTTCCTCGGTAACGAAGTACCCCTGCTTTTCGACGTGTTCCCGGATCAATTTCATTAACCTTTCGGGATCGACTTCCAGGACGAGGCGGACGTCAATTTCTGCCCGAGCCCAGCTCGGGACAATGGTCCGGGCTTTCTCGTCAATCCAGCCCGACTGCATCCCCCGGATGTTCAAGGAGGGGTACTGAATGGCTTCCTGGTAATAGCTGCCAACCTTATCTACTGCACCTAACTGTAGGCGGTCGCGGATTTGCTGCTCGTCATCTGGAACGGCACGGAGAATTCGCTCGGTTGCAGCATCAATCTTGATCCCATCGTAGAAGCCGGGGATGGTCACCCGGCCCTCATCATCCTTCATCGAGGCCAGCAGCTTGGCCATTCGCAAAGCGGGATTGGGCGCGTAGTTACCAAAGTGTCCGCTGTGCTGTGGCACGGCCGGGCCGTAGGTCGTCAGGGTAACCGTAGCAATACCCCGGGCACCAAAGGTCAGGGTGGGTTGGTTAGTAATGTGGCGCGGCCCGTCAAAAATGATGAGCATGTCCGCCGCCAGCAAAGCTCGGTTTTCCATCACGGCCTGCGGTAGGTGGGGCGATCCGAGTTCCTCTTCAAAATCCATGATCACCTTGATGTTGAAATTTGGGTTCAATTCCCGGGACTTGATGGCATCGAGGGCCGTGAGGAACATGGCTACTGGTCCTTTGGCGTCCGAAGCAGAACGGGCGAAGACCCGCATTTCGTCGTCGTAGTTGTCTATCCGACTCCACGGGATGATCTCCCATTTCCCGCTGGCGTTGCGCTCCTTGAGGACTGGCTGGAATGGATGCGTTTGAAACCAACGGGTGCTGTCGACCGGCTGCCCATCGATCTGCAGGTAAATCAGCACCGTCTTTGTCGCTCCGCCAGATTTACGTTCTGCGAGTAGCAGCGGCACGGTTTCCGTATCGATGCGCGTGGTTTGAAATCCGCGTTTACCGAAGGCAGATTCGCACCAAACGACGTTCTTCTCAATATCTTCCGGGAAGGAAGCCACGTTCGGGATGCTCAGCAATTCCCGGAGCAGGGGAAAGGATTTTTGTGCGTAGGTTGCTGCGAGTTCGTCCAAAGCCGCAGCATCCATTTTTTGGGCGCGGACGCTGGTGCAGAGCAAGGACAACAGGAGCAAGGTTGATAAAACGGGGTATTTCATAGCACGGTTATTTTCGCCGTGAAACTACGGAATCCATCGCAGTAGTTTGTATGCCGCGCCTACAAGATATTAAGCAAGTACACGGTCAAAAAGCTAATCACCGCCAAGGCCAACCCTCCCACGAAGGTGTTGTAACTGATGGTGAGCAGAAGGTATTTTTTATGCATCACCTGTCCCAAGTCATAAAGATCCTTGGCAAGGTCATCATACAACGCACTCTGGTTGAGTTTCATAGTGGTCATGTACTCGACAAACTCCTTTTTCTCCAGCTTGAGGAAGTTGCCGAAATATAGTAAGCTTGCCTCTTTACTCTTAACGAGTTTATCCTTTTTAATCCGGTACTCCGTCACCGTTGGGCGCGCAGAGAATACCGCAAAGGTGACAGCGATCAGCGAGCTGAGCAACAGACTGATGATGGGTACTAGAAACTCCGGGTTTTCGATGAAGACATCTTCGAAAAAACTAAGGCCTGCGCCGGAAACAGTGATGACGATCGAAAGGATAATCGTATTGATCGAGATCATCATATTGGCCTTTCCGTCAGCAATCCGGCTCAGGGTAATGTGGTTACTAAAAGCCGTCCGATACATCGTATCGATGCCTCGCCCAAAGTTTTTACCGGTACGGGCTTTCACCTCCCTTTGCTCGATCTTGTAGTTATCGCTCTGTTGGCTGCTGACATTTTTGCGCCGACGCGTATCATATTTCCTTTTCCCAACAGTGGTGAGGTAATTGAAATTGAGCAGTAACTCCTGCATTTCCTCCCCAAACTTGATGGGGTCCCCTTCCTTGCTGGCAATGGCGTCCCTCTCCAGCTGCAAGAGGTTACTCCGCCGGTCAAAACGCTTACGCCCCAACCAGCTCCAGCAGGCATCGTGTAACATGCGAACGGGTAGAGGACTGTCCTGATCTGCCGTTTTTACCGCGAGTATCCAGTCTGCGGCATTTCCGTCAGAAGAGGAAAGATCCACCCCTTCAGCTGCTGCCCATTTGTTGAGTACTTCTGCGGAATTTTCCTGGAACTTCTTGTGCCCGTTCATGTAACCGAGCGGGTAAAAAAGCCCCGCTGTGCTGACCAGCCGATGGGTCTGTTCATCCAAGTTCGTTTTTTTCAACAAGTCGCCCAGGGCTCCTTCTATCTCAGCAGAGTAAGCATAGTTGTGGAACAGGTATTTCGGAGCCAGGCCAGCATCGAACTGCTCCTGAACGTAAGCTTTCGCTTTCTCCAGAAGTTCGTCCTTGTCCTTTTTTTTGCTTTCCTCACTCATTCGTTGTTCCTTTTTCCTGCCTCGTGTTTCGCTTAAAGGTAGCGACAATCCCCTTTCCACTTTTACCTTCGCTACTAATAAACAGGTCTCCTATCTCATTAAAGGTGAGCCCTTCAGGCTGTCGGAACACCTTTTTTTTCAATAATTCGATGTGCTTGATTTCACTTTCCCGATTGATGACAATCAGAATTTTCCCTACCGAGGCCAGTACGTAAATATCTTTAGTAATCGGATCCACCGCAATGCCGCTTGGTTTAAAGTGGTACCGGGTCGTCTTGCCATAAACCACCTTTCCGACCTCCAGCTCATCGACATAAAAAAGTGGTTGTTGGGCTAACATCGAATCCGTCAGGTTGAAGCCATAGACTCCGTGTTGGTGCATATCCTTATCTGCCGGGTTAAGCTGCCGAGCTTTGGGGACGATGAGCAAGTGCCCGGTCACCGGATCCAGGCAAATACCTTCCGTGTCATTTTGGAGGCTAAAGGGAGTTTCCAATTTTCCCGCTTTAAAGACTTCTTTCCCATCGGTGTAGGAGATGTGGAAAATGTCTCCATCTCCTTCCAGGACATAGATGTCGTTTCCAATTCTTGCCACCCCCTCATAGTCCCGGTCCTTGCCAAAGGACAGCTTATCTTTCACCTTACCGGTATTGGTATTGAGGACGAATAATTTACCTTTCTCATCCTGAACGGCCAGTACCTCATCCGCTGCCCGCCAGGGAGCCAGACCACTGATTTCCTTGAGGTCCTTTGGTAAATCAACCACCTTATCCGGCTGGTCGAAGTTGAAGGCAAAATCATACGCTGGGTCTACGGGAAAGTGTTCCCGGTCCGGACTTTGGGTATAGGTTACCACCCCGTACCCGCAGGCAATGAGAACAACTCCACCGAGGATGAGTAATGACAGCAGATTAGGTTTGTTGAGTAAGCTCATAATGCAGAAGGTTAAAAGGGAAAGCCTGCGGCAAAAGCGATCCGCTTCTGTTCACTATCCTGAAAATAAGTAAGACTAAGAATTGTTGCCCCTAACGGTGCGGCCCATAGGCCACCACCATAGCCAACGTGCCACACGTCACTGTCTTCTCCTTCCAGCCAAACGCGGCCATAATCCATTCCCAGAATAAATCCGGCAACGGTAGGCACCTCTTTGTTACCTAGAGCAAAGCCAAGGAAGCGGAGGTCGATGTTATGGACAAACATGCTATTCCCCCGGTACCTATCAGCACGAGCAGCACGGTAGTTGGTCCTTCCTCCCATAGCCGCAAGTTGGTAATACTCCGGAGAACCGTCGTTGTGCTCAAAGCTGATACGAGTAGCGAAATTGACCGCTTTAGTGATCATGCGGTAAAAGCTGAACTGCCCCCCCATCTTAAGGGTGGACAAGCCTTCATCTTTAAGATTCCAGGACTGGCTGGCGTACAAGTCGTACTTGATACCGTTGTCGGCCATTAGCGGAATGGCAAGATTGTCAGCCTTCAAATGTGCTTTCAGGCCACCGAAAGGTTGCTCATTGAAAATCCTGTTCGGAATGCCTTCTGTATTACGAACCAGGGCAAAGTCGGGGGTATCATCATCTAACTCATAAGCATGGTAAAACGGTCCTACGGAAAACTCCAGCCGGTTACGTTTACCCCGGAACCGGAACATTGGATTAACCATCAGTTCCCGCCGGCGAGCCCGGTTATACTCCAGGATCAGATCATCGTCCAACCCTTCAATTTCTCCCTCTTCTGGCTGTCCTGGCCCTTCATTTCCAAGGCCAAAGAAGTTGGCCACGTAGCCATCGCTATAGAAGTGCGTGTTAATTAAGAGGTCTTTTTTCCTACCGAAAAAATCATTGTAAGTTCCATTATAAGACAACTTCAGGAACTCATTGGTACTGTATGTCGCCAGCGCAGTATGCCGGGTTTTGAAGGGATCGGGGCGAAAGCCGTGATTCGTCCGAGAGAAGCCCAGGCCAATCAACAAACCATCATCCACGTTAAAGCCAAAGGCTGGGACGGGCGTAGAATAATCAGGATAATACTCCTCGAAGTTGTACTGGTTGAGGTCCGGATGGTTGTCATTCCGAAAATCCTTAACGTGCGAGGGTTTCCCCGAGAACTTCATTCCACGCTTTCCGTCGTAGGCTCTGGCCCGCAGTTTACCAGTAGCATTCACTTCATCTCCATCCGTTCCACCTATCAGTCGTAATCTTATATTACTGGTATTTCCGGAAAGTTCGAACCGATCATCACCATCAAGACCATAGATGACAACTTCTTTCGTTTCATTTTCATGAAAGATGCGGTCAAAATATTTTTCATCCGCATCCCCTTCTTTACTGGCGTCAAATAACTGGACATGAAGGTCACCGTTCTCCAATCCTTTGGCACGGATTACATCGTCCTTTTCCGTTCCCAGTACGTTCACCTTGTGCGCAAGATCATCGTAGTAATCCGCAGCGGCTTCTTCCAGGTGGGTCATTCTTTCTTTGAGTTTCTCCCCTATTTTTTCCTGTTCCAGGCTGAAAGGCTTCACCTCTTCAGGGAGATACGCCATGGCTTCGTCAATGACGGCTGGCGTAATGGTTTCAACGATGGTCCTTGCTTCGGCCATCATCTCTTCGCGGGTTAATTGGTTCAAGAACAAGCGATCGTTCCATTTTCCGTTCATAGCCCGCCACTTAATTTTATCGAGGTCACCAGTGAAGGGGCGGAATTTACGCGCTTCGGCAACAAAAACCCGGGCGGCCCCCAGTAATCCCCCGTCATAGTTGGAGTACACCTGATCCCGGTCGCGGGCAACGGCTACGTATCGTGTTCGACCATCTTCCTCCTTAAACGCAGCCCACCGCCATTGATCCCGGTGCCGGTCCCAGTCGCCAATAAAAAGATCAAAGAGTCTGGCACGGGCGTAATTATTATCATCGGCGTAGGATTTCCAGTTTTTTGTCAGCGCTTCCCGCATATCGGAATTACTGATGATGTTTTTACTACCTCCGAAATACGGCGTATTGCTCCAATCCTCATCCGGTCGCTGTTCCAGCCAGTACATTTCACCACCGAAGTTGACATTGAATGCCCCCAGGCCCGACTGTTTAGGAACGTAGAATAAGTACGGACCCGCTCCTAGGAGTCCCAACTTCTTCTGCATCACGGGCAGCGTAAGCGGGGCATACGGATGAACGCTGGTAAAAACATCGGCCGTCAGCTCAGCCGCAAAGGATTTTTCCAGGAGGCTGGGCAATAGTTGTGCCGGATTCTTTCGGACGGAGCGCATTTGGTAGAGATGGCCATCACCTCCTTTAGTGTGTAAGCTCATCGTTGACATACCGCCACCTCGTCGGTAAGGCTCCAGGCCTCCGAAGATGGTATCGATGTTCAGCACGGGCACTTCAATGGGAACGTAATAAAGCGAGCGGTAATGCCGGCCCAGGATCCCCTTGGCGACAAAGTTCTTCTTATCTTCTTCTTTACCGTAAACGGAGGACTTTACCACTGTTTCCGTAATTGGTTCAATCTTGACTTCCTCAATCCCTTCATCCTGTCGTTCAAAGCGGTCTTCAATTATGCGCCGGTAAAACACCCGGTCTTCCTGTCCACTTTCGTTGACGGTATAAAACCCTAAATACACCTCGCCGCTGTCATAAAAGTCGATCCGGCTATAGCCCACCTGCCCGTAGACGAAGTTGGCATCATTTCCACCACTTGCAGGGCCACGAACACTACCGGAGCCGGCCACCACCTGGAGGTATTCTTTTTCATGTACCAGCATCATATTCTGCTCATGAGCGCTAACAAAGATGACGTTTACCTCATCATCAATACCGGCCTTCACCTTGTTCACAAATTGCTGGTACAGGAGGTTATTTACGTCTTGTGGTCCGCCGCCAACGCTCTGGATTCCACGAATCACAGAGCCGATGATCGGTAGGGGTAAATAAGCACCCGGAAATATGTCAGTTAGTGGGAACAGGTGCTGCTTGACGCTGTACTGCCCGCCCCGGTTCCCATTACCCTGCAAGGGGTGGTGCATCATGACAATTTTCACCTGGTCACGATAGCCTTTAATTTCATCGGCCAGGGCAAAAAGCATAGCATCACGGTTACGGTAATCGCAGCCTTCACTGACTTCCTTATCCCTTGTCCAATCTGCCATAAACCACGCGGTGTTCACCCCAATCAGGCCTACCCGATCGTACAGCTTGTCGTCGTCGGGGCCGGAACAGGCATTATTAGGCGTAAAGCGGACTTTCTTATTGATGTTGTCTTCAAAATAATCCTCCAGGCGTTCAAGGCGGCTGAAATTACTGGAACGGCCAAGCTCGTTTTCTCCTGGCGTATAGAAGACTTTCCCCGGTACTTTCTCCAACCGCTGGCCAATGGCATCGAGGTGCTCCCGCTCCTCACCGCCATTTTTTCTGAGGCCCTCCTTGCCGGTAATGTCGCCTAGCAGAAGAAGCGAGCTCTTTTTTTTTCCCTCCGGCATCGCCCTCACCATGGCATCAAGCGTGGTCAGGCCACGATCATAATCGTACCCGAGATCACCGACCATGAAGGTGGAATACTCCAAGGATCCAGAAGGTGCCACTTTGCTGGTGAGCCCTTCAACGTCCATTTCATGGACTTTGTAGTCAGCGCAGGAAGAGAGGAGGACCAGCAAGCAGGCGATTCCCGATAAGTAGAGTGATTTTTTCAAAGCAAGTTGTTGATCAGGTAGTGTAACTGTAACCCCGAGGCTCGTGGAGAGGTTCGCTAATTTACGTACACTGCTCCATACTACTCAAATTTGCATCCTGCGGCCGCGCCTGAAAGTAACTATAAGACCGGCGTAGGCAGCAGCGTAGTTAATCATTGAAGGAGAGAATAGCTGCCGCTGTTGCCACTCACTGTGCTACGCTTGTTCGCCAAAGGTGAGCAAGCGCAGCGTTGCGAACGGTACCTGCGGCAGCCATTCTCTCCATTCTATTAATCACTTTTCGGGCGCGGCCGCAGGTACAAACGAAAGATAAAAAAGCAAGGGAGGAGCCGGCAGTTTCTGTCACCTGTTTCAGTTGAAGGCGCAGGGAGGGACCGACAGCAGTTTCCCGACGTTGACACTTACCGCACGGGCCGACCGGATAGAGTTCAGGCACGATGCGGGAGACGAAAACCCCGGCGGAGACCAGGGTTCAGTGGCCTCCTCTCCCCTGGGGAACTTCCAGGGCAAATGGGTTGAAGTCGCCATGGAAATCCTCCACGAAAATGCGGGTAGTGTTTCCATGACCGTCAACGACGTAACCACCGGAGCCCTCTTGATGAGTTATGCCAACGCCAACATCGACCTATTTCGGGGCAATAATGGAGAGGGCGTCATCAACCGTCCTAAATGGGGCGTCTACCGTTCGCTGAACGCCACGGCCAACCCCTCGCTAAAAGACGAGATCGTCCGCTTCGCTAATTTTTGCTCGTCGGAGACCAGTACCGACCTATGCCCTTCATTACTACCAATGATCGGTGCACCGGATGCCGTTACTAATGCCCTTCCCGTAGACGGGGCGAAATTTGTTCCGCTTTCCATGCCTCTAGTCTGGACCGCCAGCACTGGAGCCACCTCCTACAACGTTTACTTCGGCACCACACCCACCCCATCTCTGACACAAACCGTCAGTGCTCCTTCCTATTCCCCTGCGTTGACGGCTGGCGTAACCTATTACTACCAGATCGGTGCCGTCAGCGGTGCCCAGGAAACGCTTAATTCCGTCCAGTCCTTTAGCACCCTTCCCACACCCGACGGTGACTGGGAAGTAGCCCGAGGCCACGCCCGGCCCAATGTGGAAGTTTCCGATTTTTTCGAGTTCTTCACCTTCGCCTCCGGCGTCGCCGAGGTTGACGAAACCACCGCCATTGCCGGAGAACCCGGCAACATCCAGCACACCTTCCTCTCCACCGAAAGCACTTCGGGCAACCACTACTGGCGCTACCGCCCCGAAACAAGCGAACAGGTCACCGTGGTCATACGTCTGAAACCGATCCTGGGTAATAACAACATCATCTATTTCGATTTCCGCAATCTTGGTTTCCGGGAAAAAGTGCGCATTAACCGTTCTTCCATGCGGTTCGAGCAGGCCGACGAAGCCGAGGACTCCGAGCCCTTCAACGGATTCTGGGACGACGAAGAATTCCACACCATCCGCCTGACGTTTGCCAACAATCCCGGTTCTCAGCTGGCCGGCATCATCACCAATGCTTACCTCGACGAAAGCACCACGCCCTTTGCCACTAAAACGAGTACTGCCGCAAGCGGTAGCAACTACCTCAACATCGGCCGGGCCGGTGGGGATGATTATGGCGCTAACCTTGATTTCATCGCTATTAACCCTACGGGCGCATTCCCGCCGATGACGCCTTCGGCCGAACTCCCGGCTGACTTGCTGGCGCCAATATCCTTACCCGTACAGTGGACCAACCCGCTGGCGGTTCAAACCGCAGGCAAAACCCAAGAACTCACCTGGAGTGTGGCCAACCAGGTTAATACCGACCAGTTCGTGGTTGAATCCAGTAGCGGTGGAGATAGATTTACCGCCATCGGCCACCTTGCAGCGGACGGCGAACTTGAGGGAGAGCGTCACTTCAATTATGTCGATGAACGGCCGTTGGTCAACACCACCTATTACCGAATACGGCAGATGGATTTCGACGGGCAGTTTTCCTTCTCCAATGTAGTATCGATCGTCCCAGTTTCCGGGCAGCCCGTCCAACTAAGCCCAAACCCGACCAACGGAAATATCTGGCTGCAGCACCTACCGGAGGAGGCCACCTCTTTCCGTGTCCTCTCGGTGATGGGGCGGGAAGTCATTAGTGGGACCATACCCGCAGGAAGCAACGAGCTCTCGCTTGGCAAACTACCTAGTGGGACTTACCTCCTCCTGCTCCATCAGAAAAACGGCACGCCGGAGACTTTAAGGTTTGTAAGGCAGTAAATGAATGGGATACCGCCGTAGCTGATACGTGAAGGAGAGAATAATAGCTGCTGCTATAGCCACTCACAGCGCTGCGAATAGTAACAGCGGCAGCCCCTTCCTACATGCTCCCCTTCACTTATTACCTAATCACCACCCGGTCAGCCAACATTTCACCCGCACCAATAAAGCGTACGAAATACACGCCAGGAGTAAGGTGGCCCGGAAGCCCAATATTGACGATCGAATCATGATCTGAAGCCAGGGATACAGACTTCATTTGCCGGCCTGCGGCATCGATCACTTCAATGGAGGTAACATCTCCCCGAACGCTTAGTGAGAGGATACCCTGTCGCGTTGGAGAGACCAAAACGCTGCCCAACCTGCCAAAAGGAGTGGCAATCTTGACTACTTCACTGTAGGAATAGGCCCCAGTTACGTCTACCTGCCGTAGGCGATAGTAGTTGTCACCGCCGAAAGGTTGTTCATGTAGGAAGGTGTACGCCTGGCCGGTGGCTGCAGGCACCGTACCCACCTGGCGGAAATTCCGGCCGTTGGGAGAGACTTCCACCTCAAAACGATCATTACCTTCTTCTTCGGAGGTCGTCCAGGCGAGTTCATTTGCCTTCTCCGATAGGTTACGCCCAGTAAAAGACAACCAGGTCACCGGTAGGCTGCTGTTCTCCGGGTCTCGCCCGATGGCAAACCCACCAAAGGCTCCGCTGATGGCTGTCTCCAGGTATTGATTATTACCCACGAAGCCTTCAGTTACGGTGTTCCAGGTACTCGTCTGATTCGCAAAATTATCTGGATTGACGTCCAACACGGATACGCCGGCCAATTGAATGATGCCTGCATCGCCCAAGGTAGCACCGGTGGCTGCCGTCCAATTAGTCAGGTCATTTTCTCCCAGAAAGTAACGCAGCCGGAAGCGCCCGTTTTCGGGACTGTTCGAAGGTTCAACCCTTACCGCACGTGCCATAACACCGTTGGAAGGAAAATTCGAGAAGAGGGGATAGCCGCCCGGTCCGTCGCTGATTACGCGATCAAGGAAAATGTTGGTACAGCCATGGTTGGTTCCCGTCAGGTTCTCGATTTCAAGCACCAGTTCCCCATTTTCCGGGCTGATGATTCCAATTGTGGTAAAGGCGTCGAGGTAGATTTCCAGGGGGGTATCCGTCTCCTCCTCCAATACTATTGTTGGCTCTTCCGACACGAGTTCAATATTATCCAATGCCCACCACCAGTCATAAGCACCAGTATAGCGGAAACGTACCTGAAAAGCATCGTTGGCAAAGGCAGAAAGATCAATGATCTGCTGATCTGGATTTGACCAGCTGCCTACATTTCCACCGGCCTGATCAAGGTTGTACACATCAACCCAGGAGGAGCCGTCAAAAACGGATACGGTGGCAGTTTCCTGCCCTCCCAGGTCATAGACCCGGAAGTACTGGTCAAACGATAATATGATGTTATTCGAAGCAGACAGGTTCTTTATGGGCGTAGAAATCGTCTCGTCAGTGGTGGTACCATCGCCTGGTGCATCGCTATCGACAATGATAAAACTGGTCCCGTCAATATTGTTGCCACCATCGTAATCCGGCACGTTCGTCCAGGTCATGGTCGTACTACCGTTGTTCACTACTTCCCAGTTGCCGGGAATTTCAACGTTAAAATCTGCGGCTGCAGCAGGGGCCAGGCGGGTAGCCCCAATGGCTTGGTCGTTGTCTTCCAAACCAAAACTCACCTGATTATTCATACCAATGGATGCGTTGTTGCCCATGCCGGTAACCACCAGGTCGATTTGCTCAGGGCCTTCCACGCCGGAGTCATCAAAGATGCGTAGTGTAACCGCTTCTGATGAGTTGCTCGGCGTTAGGTTAACGGTAGTGGGGAAGAGGGTAAAATCGTTGCCATTTAATGCACTTCCCGAAGCACCAACAAAGGCGATGAAGGGGTCCGTCAAGGTATAAGAAGCACCCACGATAACCGTGTAATCGGTGTATGGGCGGCAATCACCAGGCAATACGCCAACCGTATTCGCTCCTTCCTGTAAGGAAGTATTGTTAATAAATTGCGCGTTAGCGAAGCCGACGGTAGGTGGTGGCTGATCGATGTAGGCGCCGTCCTGTACGTCCGCTCCCGTATTGGCCGGGTCAAGCCAATCGCGAAGGCGACGGCCGGGGCTGGTGGCCCCATCTGCGTCCCAACTGTAGGCAATCTTACCATATAGGCCCTGGTCATTGGCGGGGTCAGAACAATTGAGGCTAGAACCACCGAAGAGCTGACCGATGATCCGACTTTCGGAATTGAACAAGGCAGAACCACTGGACCCCCCCTCGGTAACGGAGTGCCCATTGGTGGTCGGATCCCAGAGGATACGCCAGAAGTTACCCACCACTGAGCTGACCGAAGAATTGGTCGGCACCATACTGTGCGTAGCGATTTTTTTAGCGTCGAGTGCCGGGTGGTGGATGCCTACCCCACCCTGGATGGGCGTCTGTTCGGCCGACCAACCGTTGAAGTAAGGGGTAAAATTGATGTTCGGCGACTCCGTAAGCCGGAATAAGGCAAAATCACTATCTACGTTATTCGCTAATAAGATTGCACCGGAGGTAGTATTGATGGGAACCGGGCCGGTGTTATCACAGCTGACACGTTCGTAGTCCCAATAAAAAACGTAGCCGCTGGCGTCCATATCGCCCAGGGCATCGAGACCGCCGATACAGTGATCGGCCGTCAAGAAATAAGGCGTCGCGTCTTGTGCCGTGTTATTGACCAGCGAGCCGCTACAGGTAGCGCTGCCGTTTATAGTATAATGCGCTACGCCGCGTTTCTCATCCTGCCAATCGGCACCTTCTTCGCAGTTGACGTTTACCTGGCAGCTGCCGGAATCGCCCAAGCCCTTGAGTTGGCCCATCAAACGATAGGCGTGCCCTACCTGGGCTACGTTGAGGGCTCCGCGCCCACGCTGTGCGGCGGGTTCGTAGTATTCAAGAATGGTAACATCGCCCAGAACGATGCCCGTGGCAAAACGCTTAACTTTATTGTTGTTCTTGGCCGTGAAGGCACCCAACATTTCATTAGTGCGGGGGTTGCTTAAGTGTAACGTCGCACCGGGTGGCAAATAGAACCGATCGTAGAGCAGCGTCATCCCCTGTGCACCGGGAGCTTTGATGCTGAGCCGCCAGACGCGGTCACCGTTGGGCAGGTTCGTCCAGGAGCCGTCTTTGAAACCTAAGTCTACGGGAAAGGGGAAGGCAAAGCGAGTGGGTTGATTGAATTTGTCTTCGCGTTTATCCTCTAATCGGATGGCTGGCAGGTCAATACCAGGCATGATCACTTCTTTCATCGTGGAAGAAAGACTAATGACCTGGCTTTGGGGGCGAAGTGGTTCGCTGAGCTGGGCGGGAAGAAGTGTGGGTAACGCGAACAGGACTAACAGCAGGCCATAAAGGCCTGAACGGAGAGAGGACGTCATAATAATAAGTAAGCTTTTGACAATAAATGCTTAAAGCTAGTCAATTCATTTTTACTCCCATACAGCTACCTGCATTTTTGTCGGAAGCAATACAGGACTCATTTCGCGTGACGGAATTACCTGAAATATAACAGGTCCTTTTCTTTTTAGGGTTTGTTTGGGCGGGGACGCGGGTGCGGGGAAGGGATAAAGGAGCCCATTGCTCATCGGCGGTACACTGCTCCAAAACCTCCCTTCTGCACCCGCGCCCCGTCGCCCTAAAAATCAAGAAAAGCAAGCAAGGCCTCCCGTTGTTTAGCATACGTATGCTCGGCATAAGTCTGAATGGCCAGCAACTGTTCCTTGTCCGTTACGTCGATCGCCAGCTTTTTGTCCTTCAATACTTTAGGCGAATCGTCCGCTTTGTAATAAGCAGATAACCGGAAGTACTGAGAGGGGTCGAGGAATTGCTGCACGTAGTATTGGTTGGCCGCCATATTCGTGTGAATCACCAGGCTGATCAGCCGGCCCATCCATTTGGTGAGGCCCCAATTTCCGTTGCCGATCTTTTCCCTGGGTACAAAGGAACTCCCGGTTGCACCACAGCCAAGGGACAAAAACTTTATGTCCTCCGGACGGGCCTTCAGCCCCATTGCGTTATCGGAAAGGGTACTGGTTCCTGGACCGGCGGCCTGCTGCTGATTCATACAAAAAGACAGCGCAATCATGGCCGGATCATTTGCATAGTTGCCGCTCTCCGAATAATGCTGGTACAGCGGCAGGTTAACGGCGGCGGCAGATGTTCGCATGGCGATATCTACCAGCAATTCATCATCGTAGGTATTAAAGGCAGAATTATAAATTACGATTTTGAAGCCGGGGGTTTCTCCATCTTTCAGCGCTGGGCTCATGTCCAGCGTACCGGTCAGGAAAATGGTATCGGTACCAAAGCGGTTCGTCACGTCCCCCAAGGTACTATTCGCTCCCAGCCGTTCGGACAGTAATTGCTTGAGGTTCTTATTCGGAAACTTCGGAGCAAATAGATTGACCGGGTTTCGAATCTTGCGCCAGAAGCTGGAGGGCGGCAGAATAAAATCGGCGCGGTCCCGATATATCTCGGCTATATTTTCAATCTTCATACCGGAGGCCAGTCCCATAGCGATGATACCGCCGGTTGCGTTACCCGCAATCACGTCAAACATATCCGTAATGGACTTCCCGGTGTCCTCCTCCAGCTTACGCAAGATGGTGGCGGGGAAGAGGCCCCGGGTGCCTCCACCGTCGATGGTTAGTACTCTGATGGGTTTACTCATTGGTCGGATTTTTCAACAATTAAGACACTGCGCATTCTACCAGCGTAAGCTACCCCAGCCCCATTTGTATTACAAAGTCATTCAAGAAGGTCCCCTTTGGGTCAAGGTTTTTCCGGACGAGCATCCAGTCGGCTGTCCGGGAAAACTGCGACCTGATAAAATCATGGTGCTGGTACAAGCGTGAATTATGCTTGCCCCAATGTGGGATGCCCCCCAATCCGATCAGCCGTTCCTGGTACCGTTCGAGGATGTCGATGTCCCCACGGGTACCAAACAAGAGCGGAACGTCGATGTAAGCCGTTTCCCGCTCATAGGCAGATGACAACAGTGCCTTCGAAGGCGGAACAAATCGAACAGGGATGTGCGCCGATTGATAAATACCACCTTCGGTAGCATTGGTTTCGGCCTGGGCGAAAATGGCTTCCATCACCTCCACTATTTTCTCCGCCTTGGCGGGGAAAGCAAACTCCGAGCTGATGCCATACCTAATCACGGCCTCGCCACTCTGGTAGAGCAGCTCGTGGCTTTTACCCGAGAAGCTCATATCCTTGGTTGCCCACAGCGCCAGGTTGATCGATTTACGGACGCCATCGGGCTTAAGATTCGTCTTGACAATCGTATTTTCCATCAGGAATTCAAGATTGCCCAAAATACTGGAGAAGATGTTACGCCGAAACGCGCCGAAGCCACGTGGCCGGTCGGCAAACGGGATAACTTCCTGTTCCACCACCGCACACCGATGCTTGCCCTTTACTTCGTAAGGGTTTACCCGAAAGGCGACGAAGTCCGTATTCCGGACTTTCGTCATGAAGTTACCGTTCAACAGGTCCGAACGTAATTCGGACCAGTCCACCAGGTATCTTTTTTCCTTCATCCAGAACTGAGGTTCTACTTCGAGGGTCAGCTCGTAAATGATGCCCATGGCACCAAAACCGAGGATCACACTGTAGAAGGTATCATCGTCCTGAATCAGCCGGGCGGGGTTAGTGGCGTTAAACGCTGCGGGGTCGGTGATCCCGTCGGAGGGTTCTATTTGTAGAATTTCTCCACCCGTTCCTACCATTTTGAGGGACCGGACCATATCCTGTACGGCGGGACGGGTAATGCCCGTACCGTGGGTTCCGGTGAGCATGGCCCCGGAAATTGTCTGAAAATCGACCGCTCCCATATTGGAAAGGGCAAGGTTCATCCGGTCCAGGGCGCGGGTCAGTTTTTTCAGGATGGTACCTGCGCCAACGGTGGCCAGGTGAGCACCTTGCCAAGCCTCTTTCAGCCCTGTCTTTGATGTGAGGGCAACCGTAGAAATGAATTTCATGGAGAGGAGGTAATCCCGCCCCTTAGCCACTTCGGAATAGGAGTGGCCTGAGCCTACAGCGCGGACACGGAAGTTCTTTTCCTCCGCATCACGGATGATGAGCTGAAGATCTTCTTCATTGCGTGGATAGAAAAAGCGCATTGGACTGACCTTCACATTGCGGGAGGCATTGATCCAGGTATAGCGATCCGTTGAGATTTTTTTGAGTCTGTCGTTCACGTTTACGGGATTGATCAATGATAGAGTTGGGACTGAATTTTGGTTTC
This sequence comes from Neolewinella sp., assembly GCA_047626445.1. Taxonomy (GTDB): domain Bacteria; phylum Bacteroidota; class Bacteroidia; order Chitinophagales; family Saprospiraceae; genus Neolewinella. Next base: position 1,245 of record JBLHRW010000023.1, on the reverse strand, counting down.
CGGATGTCGGCGGATGGCCAGCCATTCCGTTACCAGACCGCCGATGACGTGGACCATGATGGTTGGCCAAAGGCTGCCGGATTCTAAGGTAACATAGGCCATGAGGAGGCCATAGGGAAAGCTCATCACGGAGATGCGATTGTCCTTAAAATAGTGAATCATAGAATAGATTCCTGCGCTGATGAGCACTGTCCAGAAGACGCTTTCAGTATTCATATATAGTGCCTGGAGGATCAGCCCTCGGTATAGGAACTCCATTGCTACCAGGTACATGATCCAAAACAGGGCACTCACAATGAGCAACCGGGGCGTCCAGATGGCTACCCTTATTTCCGGATAGTTGACCAGCGTTTCCCGGGAGCGGGCACTGAAGAAGTTAAGGACTAGTGTGATGGGTAGTAAAATGGCCACCCACGTTACCACCTCACTATTCAGGCTAAAACTTATTCCAAGGTCTTCGAAATCTAAACCTTTGATTAGCTTAAACTTAAGAATCAGTACCAGCGGTACTGCGCCGTAGATCAGGAACCCTGCAAACCTGCGGCGCAGGATTCTATTGAAATAGGACCTGTTAATGTCGTATTGAATTTGGAAGGACTTCGGTAGTTTCAGGGATGACGATAAGGCGTACCAAAGCATGAACCCCAAGGTCCCGTTTAAGAGCGCCAGTATTAAATAGCCGGTTTTGGGTTCCATAGATGGGTAGTTTGAGAGCGTTTAAGGCTATAAGCAGCTTTTTCACTTCTATTACTCGAGGGAGAAAGGTGTTACAACGATTGTGAAGTTAAGGGACAACCTGGGTAACTTTAGTTACATGGCGGGTTTTCAGGGATTTATACGGATTGTGTGTACTAATAAGTCAACTGTACCCCGACGCCGCTATCCCCTAGAGTACCACATAAAAAACAGCCCCACGCTAAAGCAATTAGCGTGGGGCCGAACGAAAAGTAATCGTGATATTGGTTTATGGTAATCGATGGGAAAACCGCCAGGTTCAATTCCCTGAGGCGAACCTCAGTATGGCCTGACATAGTTACCGTATTGACGGGCCACCATCCCCTGGTTGTTATCTCCGTTTCACGGCAGTACTGTCGAGTTGGAGCGTCGGCACATCATAGCTGACGTCAAAATCGTCAAGTACCGCATCTAGAATCCGATCATCACCGATGGTGTATTTGTGCTTCAACTTATGCCCGTAAAAACCGGCAAGTGTGGCCCAGTAGCGGGCCGTAAGTCCACCACGCA
>JBLHRW010000022.1:0-24216 GCA_047626445.1 Neolewinella sp. | reverse complement strand
ATAGGCCCTGGCTTTTCTTTTAGGAGGCTGCTCTAGTGGGGACCTCCAGAAGGTATGAATGTTCTGGCTTTCGGGCGGCGGCAAGCGGCGGCCGCACCAGCGTCAAGGTTGTTGGCCGCATCTGCGCAGTGAACGCGTAATGATCCTATTGTAAGCAAAATAAGGGTGGGGCTTGCCGCCTCCTCGCTGGCGGAAATTTAAAAGAAAGCTTTTGGAGGCAACTACCAAGGAACATCAATTTAATAACTGTCCTGATTAGCTTCGCTGCTACTTTGTGGTGAATGGCAGCCGCCGCGATGGCAAGCTGTAAATCGGACAGTTATTAAATTGACGTTCCTAAGTGGTTAGTAACGCTGTTCCCGAAGCATATCCATAAAGGCGGGCCCCTTCTGATTCATTCCGTTCTTCGTGCACGTCGGCCAGGAAAAAGCTGCCGCTATCCTGAAGTGCTACGTTCTTTGTCAGGTTTCCCCGATGTAGCTGTTCGTAAGTAGCGTAGTCTATTGCCTGGCGGAAATTGAGCCGAAGCTCGATATCTAAGCCGGTTGCTACTTCCCGCCACTCTGGTTGAATGGTCGCACCGAAGACCTTCGACTTAGAACCACTGCCGTAGGCAAAAACGCAAATGGACCGGCCAGCTACTTGTCCTTCTTCTTTTAAAAGTGCTTCCAGCGTACTCATCAGACTAAGGAATACACTGCCGGCGTAGAGGTTCCCTACCCTCGAGCTGGCCCATTCCCCAGGAGCGATACGTTCTTGGACGAAAGTTTTATAATCTGCTGTTTTGGTGACCATCTTCAGGAAGTCGGCGCAGCTGGTGATGTACTGCTCTCGGTTTTCATAGTCGTCGGCACAGGGAACTTCTAATTCGTTACGCAGGATGAACTCTACCCAGTCGCCTCCTGCTTTGAGCTCTTCCATAAAGATTTCGGAGAACATTCGTCGGGCCTGAAAAGCGTAGGGCAGGTGAAAGACAAGGTGGGGAAAATCGTTGAGCAACTCACCAACTTTACTACCGCTGCGGCGGCGGTAATCATACAGTGCCTCCCGAATTCGGGCCTGGTAGGCCTGGTTACTGTAAGGCCCGTCAAAGACTGGGGTAGCCTTATGTAGCATCAGGTAAGACTCGTTGCAATCCAGTACTCCCTTGCAGTCGATGCCTTGTGCCAGCTGCTCTTCCATCGCTTCCAGGTTAAAATCTTCGGCCGACATGTCGGGCAACAGGTTCAATACTTCCTGGATGATCTCTCGCTTGGTCACCTTCCGGTTAGGTTTAAAGAAGTCGTGCGCCGGCCGGGTGGCGATACCGAAGTCAGGGTCGATGGCCAATAGGCGTGGTGCCTGCTTTATCAGCATCGCCACGGCGCCAGCGCCCTGGGTGTACTCTCCCGGGCTGTTCATTTCGTACTTGGCTTCGTCGCTGGCAACTACGATACCGATCCGGCCTTCCTTGGCTGCGGCCCACTCCAAAGTGTTTTGTAGGGCATCTACGGCACCGATGCAAGCAAAGGTCAGGTCAACCACGTCACAGTGCAGGAAGCAATTACCCCCATGGGAATCAGTAAAATGATCTTGCAGCATGTCCAGGACATAAGTAGCCGTAGGCTTAGCACCGTCCAGGGCACTTTCGGTGCCCAGGTAGATGCGGCCGATCTGGTTGGGGTCGAGGTCGTTCTTATGGATCAGGTCAAGGACCGCATTGGCCGCCATGGTGGCGGCATCCTCAAGTGCGTCGGATATGGCCATTTGCTCCAGGCCAAGGCCTTTGTTGAGTTTGGCATAATTCAAATCCCTTGCCGCGGCCAGGTCTTCAATGGGGAGATAAAGTTGGGGTACGTAGAGGGAGAAGTCGTCGATCCCAACGGTGGTAGTAGGCATACAGGCTGCTTGAGGTTTGAAATTCAAAGTAGCAACAGCGGTATGTGGATAGGGTTTAATCCGCTGCTTGAATACCTATCAAAACCATGCATCCCGAAACCAAGGGATTTACGATGCGAAAGGGATTACTTCTCTGATTTTAGCAGGTATTCAACCACAATTGCCGGTACCAAGTCTCCGGTTAAGCTATGGCCACACCCTACGGTTGTCGCCAGCGTAGAGCCGCGCCAGTTGGTGTGCATTCGGCGGGCACCGGAGATGGGGGCCACGTCGTCTTCTTCGTCGTGTACGATCAGCCCCGGCACTTCTACCTTCTTTACGAATTCGGTAAAATTGATGTCGGCGAATCGGTGGTCTAAATGGCGATGAAACTGATGTTCAATACCATATTTAACCCGATCGTTGGCCCCTACGAGCTCACAAAATTTATCAATAAAATTCTCTAATTCACCGGGGACGGCCATGCTGACAATCTGCTTTGGGGTGAAGGTATACTCCGCCTTACAGGCATAGTAAATGGCCGCCATACCACCGCCGGAATGCCCGACCCAGTAATCAGGCGCAAAGCCCAGTTGTTTGAAGTAGGTATCCAATACTTGACAGTACATGAACACATTGAATTTCTTCCCCTCACTCCGGCCGTGGGCGGGAGCATCGATCGCGTAGATATCGAACCCTGCTTTCTTCAGTGGTTCGTACATAGCAAACCAACGAGCAGAAGAGCTTTCCCAGCCGTGGAGCAGTAGTACTGCAGGGCCGTCTCCAGGCCAATGAAAACAATGGACTTCCTGACCGTCATGGACAAAGGTTCCTTGGGTAGCCTCCTTGAGGAATTCGTCTGTACCGGGGTCATCCGCCAGTCGTCTGGGAGTGGTCAGGAAGTAATATGCCATCTTCCCCGCACCACGACGATATACGCGTGCAGTGCCGTTGAGGAGGCGGCGTAAGCCGCCCATCATTAATTTTTCCTTATTGACCGCCATGCATTAATCAACTTACTGAGTGCAAACTTACGTCCGTTTACGGGAACTTCCGAGGCAATCTTGGGGTTATCTGCATCTCTACCACTTGAGAAATAGCCAAGATGATCACTTTTTTTGGACGTATAGCCAAGCTTTACGTCAAAGCCTTTACAGGTTTGCCGCGCCGCGTTTGGCTGCTTTCCCTCGTTATGCTGGTCAATCGAAGCGGGGCCATGGTCGTCGCGTTCCTGTCCATTTACCTGATTGATCAGCAAGGATATGCCCCCATCAAAGCTGGGTACGTAATGGCGGCCTTCGGCGCCGGCGGAGTATTGGGGAACTATATTGGTGGGTTGTTGAACGACCGGTTTGGGTCCTGGCACATTCAGTTTTTTAGCCTAATCGGTGCCGGTATCCTCAATATTCTACTGGGACAGGTGACCGAATTTTGGGCCTTGTGTTTCTTCGCCTTCATGATCTCATTGGTCGCCGATGCTTTTCGGCCAGCTAACCGTGCGGCCATCTCTATCTATTCTACCCCCGAGCGGCTAACCCAGTCTTATGGCCTGCAACGGATGGCTGTAAACCTCGGTTTTAGCATCGGCCCGGCAGTAGGCGGCTACCTGATCTATAATTATGGTTTTGAGCTGATGTTTTGGGGCGACGGGCTCACTTTCCTGGTAGCTGCCGCCGTCTTTTACTTTGCTTTGCCCCCCGATGAAACGGCTAAACCCCTGGTGGCACGGCCAACTAAGCAGCAACTCCGGGAGCAGGCAATTGATGCCCCCTTGCCTGTACCGGCGTCCCCGCCAGCACATACACAGCTCTGGCTGGTGGCCTTTGTAGTCGCTAATACAGCAATCATTGTATGCTTTTTTCAGTTGTTCAGCACCTTTGGAGTTTACCTGAAAAGCGCCGGCTTTGATGAGCGCGCGCTGGGTTGGCTGTTTACCCTCAGCGGCGTCCTGATCGTGGGTACCGAAATGCCGATGCTGTACCTGGTAGAGCGGCGGTATCGGCCTATTCCTACCATGCTGGTCGGAGCAGCCCTGATTATTTTTGCCTACTTGACGCTGCCGTGGATGGTCACCATTAATTTTTTCGCCATCCTTATTATGGTGCTTATACTAACGATGGGCGAAATCCTCTACATGCCCTTCACCAATACCTATGTTGCTAAGCACTCCCCACCCGCCCGGCGGGGAGAATATTTGGGCCTTTTGTCTTCCAGCTATTCATTGGCCTTCGTACTAGGACCGCTGATCGGTTTCGGGGTGGCAGAGCATTATGGTTACGGCGTGGCGACATACGTGTGCTGTGGCCTTGCTATAGGCGGCTGGGCGATTCTTTCCCAGGTTAATATCCTGCGGGAAAAGAAGGAAGGAGCAGCGCTTAGTCTTCAGTAATTAGTGTTTAGTGATCAGGGTACAGGGCTGACCTCTGAATCCTAAACACTCAGTCCGTAAGCACATCCACCACCGTCTTTAGGGCGATGAACATCGGTTCGCGGGCTTCTTTGCTGATGGCATCATCCCCTTCTTCCGCAACGAGTAGATCTTCGATAAAGGCGAGTAACTCTTCTTCTTCACTGTCCTCAAAAAAAGGCGTGAGCCGATCGCGCAAACTCCCCTTGGCGGGCATCAGGGCGTAGTTTTCTTCCTCCGCCTGCCCAATCATTACTTCCGAAGCAAGAGTGGGTTCCGTCAGTTCATCGGTAACGGATTGATAAATAACGATGGCACCGAACAACAGCAAGGTGCGTTCTTCATCGTTAAAGCTTTCGTTTTCCTCATTGGTTAGGTAGGCCGTCAGGTGCGGTTGTGCGTGGGCAAAGTCCTGGATCTCCAGGGCAAAGTCCTCTTCTCCTAATTCCAGGCGTTCGATGACGCGTTCGATGGTAGCCTCCTGTATCATTTATTGGTGTTTAAGCGACTGTTTGACTATATGACTCGTATTCAGGCGCGGTCGCAGGTGCAAAGAACGGTCAAAAGAAAGCAAAGTTTAAGCAGGGCTGTTTTCCACCGGACCAATAGCACCAATAGTCTAATAGCCCAACGACTATTTCGGAACAAACCCAAATCTGGCGCCTTCCTCATCAACGATCAGGAAGCAAAGCTCGGCGTGGTTTTTTTTGTAGACTTCCCTGAAGGGGTCGATTTTTTCTGGCGGGATGACAGTTTTGGCCACCAATTCCTCCAGGGTGGTGAGGTTGACCTGCCAGACGATTCCCCGCTTTGTCGGGATCTTCGTTACGGCGATGCCGGGGGCCTGTTCATTGTCGGGCCCATTGTAAGCAAAGAAGATGGGGTAATTACTTACGCCTTCGTCTACCACCGTTTCGGCCGCTTCTGCTAGTTGGTCGCGGAAGGGCTGGACGTCGGTTTGTAGTTGAACCCAGTCGTTTTTTGGTGCTGCCATATTATATTTTATCGTCTGCTGAAAGGGTTTTTTCTTGGTGTTGGTTGATAGGCCTTAAGTCCCTGATCTCCCGTTAAAATCTCGACGTCGACCCCTACCCTTGCGTAGAATTCAGCAACGGATTGTATAGTGACGTCTCCGATGGAGCGTTTTTGAGCTGCTTGCTCCGGCCAGTTATTGATCAGTGTGATAAGAGCATCGGGCGACCAAAGTTCGTTTTGCTTCGCAATGGCAGCCCAGGGTAATTCATGATTCGCGGCTTTTAGCACGATCTGCTTGAATCGATTAGCTATCTCAAATCGATCGCCTCTGCATTGGCTGATGTGATTTCCGGTTTCGATGATTGTTGCCAGAGGTAAAACGAGTAAGTTGCCAATAGCTGTTTCTTGGGTAATCTTAGTATTAACCCGTGCACAATCCCACCGGTCGGCATCAGGACCACAATGATCCATATCAGTGACCTTTAGCCAAACACAAAGTGCATCAGTATCGAGAATAATTACCTTCATTACTGAAAAATGGCTTTAGCCAATTCTCCCCGGGTGGAAAGTGTACCAAGGCTGCCCCGACCAATGAGCTTTCCGAACATTTTAAAATCTCGAAGCACCTTCACTTCACTTACGCCAACTTCGTTTCTGCTGACGACTTGAATATTCTCAGAAAAATCAATGCCGATTGCATCCAAAATGGCGGGGTCATGGGTCGAAAACATTACGTCTATTTTTCGCTCAACGATGATGTCCGTGATTATTTTGATAAGGTCTTTCGCCCGAGAGGGATGTAACCCTTGATTAATCTCCTCCATAATGAGTAGGTTACCGGTGGGCACGGTCAGCAAGGCAGCGACAATCCCGATAAAATGAAGCGTACCATCCGACATAGTGCGGGCGTCAACTACATACTCTCTAGCAGGGTCAACGCCCGTCTTTTCTATCCCAAATAACATGGCGTCTTTCTCCAGTGGTTTTATGGCTTCGGCGTAGATTTTTTTAAGATCAAAATCCGGTAAAATTCGTACGTATCGGTTCAGCCTTTCGGCTATCGTTGAGTTGTCCCTAGCCATTTGACTGATCAAAACTCCAGCAACGTTTGAAGCATCAACTTCAAGTGCGTCTCCAATAGAAACATATCCTCGCATTGCCAATGGTACGGGGGATACAAAAGCAATATTTTTAAGCTGCTGGAGCGCGTAATTTGTAAGGTTTTTCGCTGATTCTTCCCTTAAAATTGATTGGGCCACAGAAAGGAAGGCGACATCCAAGATTATTACCTTAGGCTCCTGCATCGCTTCGGCTAAGGTTCCGGAACCTAAAATATCATCTAATATTTCTCCTGCCTTATTTAGCACAAAGAGCCCTTCATGCACTATTTCAAAATGGCCCGCCGTATTAGTCGCAAACCATAATTGATATTTGAGCTCTTGGTTTTTGTCCCTAGGGTCTTGCAGGAAAACTGAGATAGAGGCTTTTTTCTCACCTTTTCTAATAACCCAAGAACTGCCTCCTCGAATAGGAAAGGAAGAATGATCAATTTTAAAAACGTCTTCTAATTTAAAACCATCAGCCAGCCGTTTCAACAATGAAAAAGCTTCGAAAATATTAGACTTCCCACTAGCATTAGTCCCCACCAAGACAGTAAGCGGCTGCACCACTAACGTAGCGTCGGCGAAGCTTTTCCAGTTTTCTAGATGAAGTCTTTTGACCATGCTTGATGATAATTAGTAGCCACTAAGGTAACGTATTCTCAACAGCCAGTGGCTTGAAAGAGTTGCCTTTTGTAGCTACGGTGCCAGCCGTACGCGCTCCCAATTACCGCCTTCCCCTTCCCGTCGGTATACCAACCGATCGTGCAGGCGGCTGCTGCGCCCTTGCCAGAATTCGATGAGGGTTGGGATGATGACGTAGCCTCCCCAATTGTCCGGACGGGGAAGCGCATCAGCATCAACGTATTGCGCTTCTATTTCTTCCTGACGTGTTTCCAAAAACGCACGATTAGGGATTTCCTGGCTTTGGGGACTGACCCAGGCACCGACCTGACTCTTCTTGGGCCGACTTTGGAAGTAAGCGGTAGATATTTCCGGGGTTGCCCGTGCCACCCGCCCCTCAATCCGGACCTGGCGCTGCAGCTCTAGCCAATTGAAAACAGTGGCTGCCTGGGGGGCAGCATCTAGTTCACGGCCCTTGCGGCTTTCGTAATTGGTGTAGAAGACGAAACCGTCAGTGATGACCTGCTTCAGTAAAACTACTCGGGCCGCAGGTGTACCCTGCGCTGTCACCGTGGCCAAAACCATGGCGTTGGGCTCAAGGCATCCGCCGTTCTTCGCATCCGTAAACCAACGGTCGAAAAGCATGAATGGATCTGCCGGAGCGTTGGACTCCAGTAATTCGTCAATTTGATAATCGACCCGGAGGTCGCCTGCGTCGATGGCCAAGATTAGTAGATTTAATAGTGGGTAGAAAGTAGTGGGTAGTAGTGCTGCCGTCCGGCTTTACTCGCTCCGCTCGTGTAACAGACGCGCTTCGCGCTTGGTAGACTTATAGACCGCCTACGGCTTTAGTTGGTAGGTAGTGAGTAGTAAATAGTGCTACCGCATGGCTTTGTTCACTGCGCTCGTAGGGTAAAGTTAGTAGCGTATTTATAGTAGTTGACGGTGGTAGATATCGTAATTATCGTCGTCGAAACAGACGAAAACAACTTCTTCTGGAAGATCACCGTCGTAATTTTTTACGGTTTTAAGCGCAATCGCGGCGGCATGCTCTTTGGGAAAACGATAAATTCCCGTACTGATGTTAGGGATGGCAATTTTACGGCTCCCGGCTTCTTGCGCGAGGCGAAGAACATTGTGGTAACAATTGGCCAGCAAGGTGGGTTCATTAGAATTTCCTTCATTCCAACGCGGCCCAACGGTGTGGATTACATGCTTGCAAGGAAGATTTCCGCCAGTTGTTATCACCGCTTCACCCACTTTGCAACTGCCCTGCCTTGCCCGTATCTTCATACAATCATTCAGAATGGCTGGCCCACCTGCCCGGTGGATCGCTCCGTCAACACCACCACCGCCAAGTAAGGAGGTGTTTGCGGCATTGACGATGGCATCGACCGCTAGTTTAGTGATGTCGCCTTTATGAAGGGTAATGGTCATTGCCGTAGGATAAACTTTGCTTTTAAACCGTTCACGGCACCTGCGACCGCGCCTGAAAAGTGAATAAGAGAATTGGTGAATGAGTGCATAGCTACCGCTGTTACCACTCACTGCGCTTCGCTTATTCGCCTAAAGCTCAAGAATGTCCGAAACGAACGAAGGGAGCGTGCTTGTGCGGTAGCCTACCCTCTATCAATCTACCAAGCGCGCAGCGCGTCTACCAAGTTCGCGAAGCGAACATCTACTAAGCTGCTTGTAAGATTTCCAGCATTCCTTCATCCAGCTTAGCCTTAGCGTATGCCCGGTCAACCGTGAAGTATTTGATTTCCTTCATTCCCGGCATTTCGAACATGGCGTCGGTCATCACGGCCTCACAGATGGAGCGTAGGCCACGAGCACCGAGCTCGTATTCTAGGGCGGTTTCGGCCAGGTATTCGATCAGATCATCGTCGAAGGTTAAGCTGATGCCTTCCAACCGGAAGAGGTGCTGATATTGCTTCAACAGGCTATTGTGCGGCTCGGTCAGGATGCGTTTCATCGCGTCCAGGTCGAGGGGCTTAAGGTAGGTAACCACGGGTAAACGACCGATCAACTCGGGAATCATGCCGAAGCGACGTATGTCTTTGTGGGTCACGTACTTCAGCAGATCGTCGTCGTCGATGCGCTGGTCATTCTTACTACCGAAGCCGATGACTTTGCTGTTCATTCGGCGGGCAATTACCTTCTCGATACCGTCAAAGGCACCACCACAGATGAAGAGAATGTTTTCTGTATTCACCTTCACGAGTTTTTGCTCGGGGTGCTTGCGGCCACCCTGCGGCGGCACCATCACGTCGGTGCCTTCCAGCATTTTCAGCATGGCTTGCTGTACGCCTTCGCCACTGACATCACGCGTGATGCTGGGGTTGTCGGACTTGCGGGCGACCTTGTCCATCTCATCGATGTAAACGATGCCGCGCTGAGCGCTGGCCACGTCGTAGTTGCAAACCTGCAGTAGACGTGACAGGATGCTCTCCACATCTTCGCCTACGTAGCCGGCCTGGGTAAATACCGTAGCATCAACGATGGCGAAGGGAACATCGAGGAATTTAGCAATGGTTTTTGCCAATAAGGTCTTACCCGTACCGGTACGGCCTACGAGCAGGATATTGCTCTTCTCGATGGTTACTTCTTCCTCTGAGGTTGGTGGGTGGCCAAGGCGCTTGTAGTGATTATAAACGGCGACGGAGATGATCTTCTTCGCCTGGTCCTGACCAATCACGTATTTATCGAGGTGCGTCTTGATGTCACGAGGCGTAACGTTTTTTGGGAGACGAAACTCTGACTTAGGGGCTTCTTCTTGCTCCTGAGGTTCCGGTGTTGCCGGCACCACGCCGCCGTAAAGCTCTTCTGCCACAATTTCCTGCGCCTGCTCAACGCAGATTTCGCAGATGTGCGAACTCAGGCCAGCAACCAGCACTAAGGCTTCGCTTTTATCTCGGCCGCAAAAGGAGCAGTGAACCTCCTGTTTTTTTCCTCGCATCATTGGAGCGTAGATTGAAAATTTTATACGGCCAGCAGTTTTGGTGGACCATTGTGCTGGGCCGGAAGACTGCTCGTTGCAGTATTTATAGAGTAAGAAGCCGCTCCGAGTGTTACCAGATTGGTTGTCGGAGCGGCTTCGAGTTACGAAAGTACGGTTTTTAGCTGATGGCCTTGGTCCGTATTTACGGATCGTCGGCCAGCATCATTAAACGGACCTATTTTTCGCGCGTCAGTACTTCGTCGACCAGACCGTAAGCTACTGCTTCGGGGGCAGTCATCCAGTTGTCGCGATCGCTGTCTTTTGCAATGTCATCGAACGTCTGACCAGTGTGGTTGGCCAGGATCGTGTACAGTTCTTCCCGGAGCTGGGAGATGAGGCGGTAGTTGATCTCCATATCGGAGAACTGGCCCTGCATGCCACCGCTGGGCTGGTGGATCATTACCCGGGCGTGGGGCAGGATGGAGCGTTTGCCCTTCTCTCCGGCGGAGAGCAGGACGGAACCCATTGAAGCGGCCAGACCTGTACAGATCGTGGCAACGTCGGGTGTAACGTACTGCATGGTGTCATACATACCCATGCCAGCAATTACGCTGCCACCGGGGCTGTTGATGAACATCTGTACGTCGCGCTTGGGGTCAACGGATTCGAGAAAAAGGAGCTGGGCCTGAACGACGTTAGCCACGTAGTCTGTTACCGCAACGCCCATAAAGATGATGCGGTCCATCATCAGGCGGCTGAAAACGTCTAGTGCGGCAATATTCATCTGCCGTTCCTCAATTACGTTGGGGGAGAAGCCCGTTACCTGGGGCGGAGCCATTCCGCCGATAGTAGAGGCATATTTCTCAAGGTGCATAGTACTCATACCCATGTGGCGGGTAGCGTACTTCATGAATTCGTCCTGGGGGATCATGGGAGGGTTATTTAGAGCTTATTAGTAACTCCTTAAATGCGGGAGTGTCTGATCGTAAACGCGTGAACAGCACAGCGGTTTAGTCTTGCAACGTGAATACTAAGCTAAACTAGTAGGGGGCGTTTGTTTTTTACTGACCAATGACCTTAAAAGCAAAGCAGGCTGCCACACGCTTTGTGTGGCAGCCTGCTAAGTACGGTAGCCTCACAAGACTACGGGGCTGCTAAACTACGCTTCTTCAGTAGTTGGCGCTTCAGTAGCCGGTGTATTCTCCTCGTTAAATGACTTGATCAGTTCATTGAAGCCGTCAGCATCGAGTTTCGTGTCCTTCGTCTTCACGGTTCCACGAATAGCCGCCATGATTTTCTTTTCGATGGCGTTGCTGGAGAGCTGCTCGCGCTGCTTCTCGTCCTGGAGCATCTGCTTAACGTAGTTGTCGATGAACTCGTCGGTAAGAAAATCAGGGCGCTGGCCACCAAGCATGCCCATCAGGCTTTCGGTAGCTTCTGCCTTAATGTCTTCAAATTCGAGCTTCACCTCATTCTTTTCGGCGAATTTATTGCGGATAAGCATCCACTTTACACCGCGCTGGAACATGTCGAAAGAGCCATTGGCTTCTTCTTCGTGGATGGCTTGCATGATGCCGAGCGGTAGCTCGATTTCAGTATCTTCGACCAGTGCTTTCTGGATTTCGAAGTTGGCCATCATGTCTCCTTGCTTGTCGAAGCCAGAGGCGTTGTCTTCAGCAATCTTTTCCCGCATCTGCTCCTCGGTAGTGATTTCACCGGAAGCATCGAACTTGGTAAAGAACTCCTCGTTCAATTCGGCCAGAGTAATACGGCTGGCCTTGTTGATGGTCATTTCGAACTTCTTGCCGCTGATGTCAGTGTCGGCATCTTCTAATTCCAGAAGGTACTTATTGACGTAGGCAGGCGTGCTTTCCTTTTCGATGGCGGACATGTCCTTCACCTTAATGGTGCTACCGATCTTCTTACCGGTAACCATTTTCTTCCCGGCGTCGCTCAGCGAGTCCACGTAGAGTTTGGTGTCGTTGGTAATCTTGTCTTCTACTGGGCCGACTTCGGTGAACGTTACGTCCAGAATGTCTTCTTTACCTACTTTACCTTCCTTAATCTCTTCCGTTTCGCCGCCTTGCTTTAGCATGCGCTCCATCTGTTCGTCGATGAATTTCTTATCGGTTTTCAGGACGTACTTGTCGAAAGTCCTCGTAGGCATCTCCAGTTCGAACTCAGGCTCGAGCGCGAGGTCGTACTCGAAGGTGATGTCCTGCAGCGTGTTGGCCGTAAGCATCGGCATCTTATTATCTTCTACCGGTTGTGGGCTGAAGATCAGTTTGATGTCGTTTTCTTCGATGTGACCAAAGAGGGATTCTTTGATCTGATCGTCAAGGATCTGACCCAGGATCTGGTTGCCCATCATCTTGCGCAGGGTAGAGAGCGGGGTCTTTCCTTTACGGAAGCCCTTCATGCTCACTTTGTTCTTCTGCTTCTTGAGTTCTTCCACCAGTTTGGTGTTCAGCTCCTCTTTGGTGATGGCTACTTTTAGGCGGCCGGTGACGTTGCCCGTCTTATCAAATGTTACGTTAGGCATTGCTTACTTGCTAAAGGTGGCCCTTCGCCGGGCCGGATAAAAAAGGCCTGCCCTAAGGGCAGGCCGGTCACTTCCGGAATAAGTCCGGAAGTTTTGGTGTGCGGGTGAAAGGACTCGAACCTTCACGCATTGCTGCACCAGATCCTAAATCTGGCGTGTATACCAATTTCACCACACCCGCAGGTACTTTTGGCGGAGGCGAACCCGCTAAAGCGGGGCGAAGGTACGATGATTAAGTCAAATAGTCAAGGAGTTTTTTAGTCAAAGAGTTAGATAGTCAAATAGTCAGGGAGTAGCTGCCGCAAGAGGTAGCTCGCTATCGCTCGTAAAGGTGGTACGTTATATCAAAGAGGCCGTAGCCTCACGAGCGGAAGCGAGCGCCAGGTACGGCACTATCTGACTACCAGACTTTTTGACAAATATGGCGCTGTCGCAGGTGCAAAGGAAGGGATTAAAAGAAGCAGGTCGAACGCTTCGTCAAGCCGCTTCCGGAAAAGGGGGAGTACGAAAAGAAAGAAACTTTCAAGCCTGGAGACATCTTTACCAGTCTGCACCTGGGAGAATTCGCAGTGTCCGATCTACTACTAAAAGATTGACTTGTCACGGTTGATTCACTCTAATCGGAACTTAACCGGCAAATTATATTGAACCCGCATCGGTTTGCGTTCACGCGCCCAAGTACCTGGGTGCCAGGGCTCCGTTTGGGCAGCCATGAGTTTTACCACCCGTAAAGCTTCAGCATCAAAGGCAGGGATGAGGCTGCGGACGACTTTGAAGTCGTGCAGCCTACCGTCAGCTTCGACATAGAAGGAAACGACCACCATTCCCTCTGCACAACTTTCGGCTGGCCAACGCAGGTTGTCTGCCAGGATGCGTCGTATGGTTTGCTCACTACACGGCAGCTGTTCACTGTGGTGCCCCAGGCTATCGCAGCGGTGCAGGGTCGGCATTCTTTCCCAGGTGACGAACATACCCACTTCCGGTAATGGGGGTGGAGGAACAACGCTATCCGCAGGTTGTCCCAAAAGCAATACGGGGCAAAGGGAGAGCAGGCAGGAAAATGATAGCAGATAAAGATGGTAGCGACTCATAAGAAACAGATGCCAGCAGGCACCTTGCTGGTGGTTGCTCCTATCGGGTTTCCCAATTAGGGGCCGCCCCGTCTTTTACTGACGCAATAATTCCCCCTCCATGTTCTAACTTTACCATCAATGCGCGCTTTTCTCAACGGCCTCCTCAATTCCTTTTCTGTACAACTCCTATTGTTGCACCTGCGGAGAAATACGTTGCTGCTTCTGGTTTGGTTATTGCTTATACTGATGATGAGTGGTTTGCTGGGGCCGCGACTGGGCCTGCAGTACTTGTTTCTGGATCCCGGCTACCTGGAAACAGACGGCTTCTGGCCATTCCTGTTCCTTGGCTTGGCGTTTGGTTTTTTTACCATGAGTTGGAACCTGAGTACCTATTTGCTCATTGGCGGCTATTTCAGTTTTCTGGCCAGTCTCTCCCGGCCTTTCTTCAAATTCTGTATTAATAATGCCCTGCTGCCGCTTGGGGTGTTTCTGTTCTACTGCGGGCTGGTGGTTCGTTTCCACCGCCCAATCACCGGAGAAGAAAGCTGGATGATGCAGGAAACGATCGAGAGCCTGAGCGGATTGATCCTCGGGCTGGTCATCAGTCTTTTTCTCTACGCCCTGTATTTCAATATTACCAACCGGGACATCAGCTATTACCAACCCAAGTTCCGGGAAGTACCACCGAATATGGGCCCAGGGCAAAGCCGATCCAGTTCCGGTTATCGGGCTTACCGAGCCCAACCTCTGGCGCCAGTATTGATGCGACTATACGATAATCCTTACCACGTCACAAATTACCTCAACGAACGGTTAAAAACCCGCCTGGTCCGCTCGGTAGCACACTACGATTCGTCGATGTTGCTCAGTATTTTTCGGCAAAACCACACCAACGCGATCTTACTGCAGTTCTTTACCATTGTCTTATTGGCTGGTTTGGGGCTCTTGATCGATCAACCGTTCTTTCAAATTCCGGCGGGGGCTAGCTTTTTGATATTGCTGAGTTTGGTGGTGGCCATCATTGGCGCCATCAGTTACTGGTTTTCGGAGTGGCGCTTTATCTTATTGGTCCTCCTGATCGTTGGCTTCAACCTATTCACGAGTACGCCTTTTTTTCATCATGGCAACCAAGCCTACGGCCTGGATTATTCGGAGTACGCACCCTATCAGGAAAGTAACCTGATGGCACTATATGGTAGCGATACGCTGGCGAAGGACATCGCTGTGACTACCGAGATTCTGGAAAATTGGCAAGCCCGCCAACGAGAGGAGAAACCTCCGCTGTTTGTGATTTGCGCCAGCGGAGGCGGCCTCACCGCTGCCCTGTGGGCTACCCACGTGGCCCAAACCATTGAAGCGTGCAGCGACGGGAAGTTGCTGAAGCATACTGCGCTGATGACCGGGGCCAGTGGCGGAGAAATTGGGCTGGCTTATTTGCGGGAAGCTTACCTGAACGACCCTGACTTCACCTTCAACGATGTTAGTCGGTTAGACCGAATTAGCCGGGATTTATTGAACCCGGTTGGCTCTTCCCTAGTGAGTAATGACTTATTCCTTCCCTTTACGAAGGTCAAAATTGGTGGCCGCAGTTACCGTCGGGACCGCGCCTATGGCTTTGAACAGGAACTCATCCAAAACCTTGGCGGGGGAATGGACAAACCCCTTGCTGCCTACCGTGGTCCGGAATACCGGGCGGATATACCCCTCCTCTTTGTTACGCCGAGTATCGTCGAAGATGGCCGGCGGTTGGTCATCTCCCCTCAGGGCGTAAGCTACATGACGGCCCCCGCAGCGGCGCTTCGTGGTGACTTGTCCCTTCGGCCCGATATGGTCGATTTTCGGCGCTTACTCCCCCACCAGTCCCCCGATAGCCTGCGCTTCACCACCGCCCTGCGAATGAACGCCACTTACCCCTACGTACTGCCGCTCGTGAAGCTACCGACCCGGCCCGTCATTCGTTTGATGGACGCAGGGTACCGGGACAACTACGGCATTGCCTCCGCAGTAAGGTTCTTGACGGTCTTTAAAGATTGGATTCGCGATAATACCTCCGGCGTACACCTAATTCAGATCAGCGCATTCCGGGACGAGCCGGTGGTAGATCCCGACGCGAGAACCGGCGTGATCGATAACCTGATCAGACCAGTTGGGGTGGCGGGCAATATCCTTGGCGTGCAAATCCTGGACCAGGAAGTATTACTCGGGCAGCTGTCTGACCTACTGGGGCCGGAGATGTTCCACCTCTACCGCTTCAACTACGAACCTCCGGCCGGAGACCGGCTACAAACCTCTGTATCTCTGCACCTGACCGAACGGGAACGGTGGCAAGTGCTGCGCGCCATCGATGAACGCCGCATGCAGCTGGAAATTGATGAGGTCTTGAGCGTGTTGAGATAAGGAACGCCAATTCAATAACTGTCCGATTTGCAGCTTACCCTCGCGGCCCTGTTCTTCGCCGACGAAACACCACCGTAGCTAAGGCTATGCTGATCTTTCATCGACTCGACCAGAACCACGATGGCGGCGCTTCACCACTGCAAACATATGAGTAGCAACGAAGCCAATCAGGACAGTTATTAAATTGATGTTCCCTAGCAGATTTTTTTTCTGAAGTGAAAAGTCTACCTTCCGCACATGCAAGCCTTAATTGATAGGGCCTTCTCCTTCGCTGAACGGGAGGCCATCATCTCCGAGGGGAGAACCTACACCTATCAGGAACTACTTGATCAATCTGCCGCAGTAGCACTAAGCCTGCTGGCTGGTCGGGAGGATTTGAACGAAGAACGGATAGCTTTTATCGTGCCGTCTTCCTTCGGGTACGTGGCTTGCCAGTGGGGCATTTGGCGGGCCGGCGGTATTGCGGTCCCGCTGTGTGTTGCCCATCCGTTACCTTCCCTCCGGTATGTATTGGAAGATACCATGGCTACGGTGTTGATCGTTCATTCGGACTATGAAGAGCTGCTAAGGGACACCGCCCGGGAGATGGACATAAGGATGCTTCCGTTATCAACAATTGAAAACGCAGAGAACGACGTTGCTTCTCCTGTTCTTTCAACCGTTATTGCACCCGCGCGCCGCGCCCAAATCCTCTACACTTCCGGCACCACCAGCCTGCCGAAAGGCGTAGTAACCACCCACGCAAACATCGCTTTTCAGATCGAGACGCTGGTGAACGCCTGGGAATGGAAGGCTGACGATCGTATCCTGAATATCCTCCCCTTGCACCATGTCCATGGCATCATTAACGTACTGAGCTGTGCACTTTGGAGTGGCGCCTGCTGTGAGTTTCTGCCCAAGTTCAGTGCCGACCTCGTGTGGGAAAAGATGAGCAACGGTAGCCTAACGCGTTTTATGGCGGTGCCGACGATCTACTATAAATTAATCAATTACTGGGAAGCACAGGACGAGGGAAAGCAGGTCCGCCTCAGCACCGGCACCCGCAAACTGAACCTGATGGTGTCCGGCTCTGCCGCACTGCCCGTTCCTACGCTCGAACGCTGGCGAACGATCACTGGGCAGACCCTCCTGGAGCGCTACGGTATGACGGAAATTGGTATGGGGCTCTCCAATAGCTTTCGGGGAGAACGCCGGCCCGGACACGTCGGCTTGCCCCTGCCCGGCGTGGAAATGCGCCTGGCTGATGAAGAGGGGGAAACGATCCTCGACGAAAAAACGCCCGGAGAAATCCAGGTCAAAGGGCCCAGCGTTTTCCTGGAATACTGGCAAAAAATTACCGCAACGGCGGAGGCTTTTACGTCCGATGGCTGGTTCCAAACCGGAGATATTGCCGAATTGAACGACGGTCTTTACCGCATTCTCGGCCGCGATTCGGTAGACATCATCAAATCAGGAGGCTATAAAATCTCCGCTTTGGAGATTGAAGCGGTGCTGCTGCGTCACGATGATGTGGCCGAATGCGCCGTGGTCGGCATCCCCGACCAGGAATGGGGGGAAGTGATTGCCGCCGCCATCGTTAGTCCGGAACCTGACCCTGACTTCGCCGCTGTTTCAGCCTGGCTAAAGGAACAGATCCCGGCCTACCGCCTGCCACGGAAATGGCTTCACCTAGAAGAACTGCCCAGAAATATCCTCGGGAAGGTCACCAAGAACGAACTCAAAAAATTATTCTGATATGGATTTCTGGACAGCTTTTCCGTACTGGGGCATACTCGTGCTAATCGGCATAAACGCCCTGCTGGTGCTGTTGCGGAAAGTGGAAGTAGAAGACCGCGAAGGAGACGAGGTTGGGCATTGACCTTCGAAAGGTTCTATGCGCTAAAAAAGTATACTACCATTTTTGAAAAAAAAACGCGTAGCGTTTTCTTAAGCCCCTTCCCCGTGGGACCGCAGCAGGCAGCCGCGAAGCGCACGGGGTGGGGATTTAAAGCGAGCTAAAAAAACGCACAATAAAAGATTACATTTTGGAATACCTACAGGAGAATTTCTTCACCATCTTCCTGACCCTCATTTATGTGGGCGGCTGCCTCTACGTGGGCTGGTACTTTAAGCGCCAGGCTTCCGCCGGCGTTGCCGACTACTACGTGGCCAAGCGTAAGATTCCGGGGTGGGTGGTTTCCCTCGCCTTTTTCTCCACTTCGGCCAGTACCAATACCTACATCGGGCAGGCGGGGAAATCATTTCAGTATGGCTTGAGTTGGGCCTGGATGGGCTTGATCTGGACCATATTTTGCATCATCAGCTGGCAGTTGCTCGGCCCCCGGATGCGCGAGCAAACCGCCCGACTACAATCGTTTACCATCCCCGATTATTTCCACCTGCGCTACCAGAGTGATATGGCCAAATACATTCGCCTGCTCTCCGCCTTTATCATCCTATTTGCCACTATTTGGTACATGGTAGGTATCGCTAAAGGTTGTGCCGTAGTGCTGGAAACCGTACTGGATGTTCCCTATCTCTGGGGTGCCGCTCTAATCCTCTTCATTACCTGTGCCTACACCATTTGGGGAGGGATGTATTCGGTGTTGTGGACCGACGCTATCCAGGGCATCATCATGTTCGGCGTGGCCATCCTGATGCTGGCCCTGCCGTTTATTTTCGTTGGCGGAGTGGACGAATTGTTCGCTAAAATAAGTGCGACCGATCACGTCACAAAAGCCGGGGAGCCGATGGGGAACGGCCTGGTCACCTTTGGTAGCCTGGTTTCCTTCCTGTATATCCTTGGCATTGGCCTCAGTATCGGGATGAAGCAGATATCGGAGCCCAAAAACCTGATCCGCTTTTACTCCGTTGATAACGCAAAGAGTATGCGCTTTGCCATGATCTGGACCCCGGTTTTTTTGGGGATATCTCTGGTCTGTGTAATGGGCCTTGGCGCTTTGGTGCACGGTATGGTGAGCCAGGAAGAAGCTGCGATGCTGATTCAGGATACGGATAAAGTCGTTGGCTTCATGCTCACCAAATTCGATAATAAAATCGTAAGTGGTATTTGTGTTGCTGGCTTGTTTGCTGCCGGGATGTCATCCTTGGCGTCGGTCATCATCATCATCGGTACTGCCCTGGTAAAAGACATCTGGCACGTGCTGGCCCCCATGCCGGAAAACCAGCTTATTCCCCGGACGAAGTGGGCCATGTTCGCCTATTGCATCTTCACCTTCCTGATGGTCTGGTTACTGTCTATCTACCCCATTGGCGGCATAGTGGAGTTAACAGCCTTTGCCGGGGCCGTTTTTGCGGCGAGTTTCTTCCCAGGTATTTTCGGTGGGCTTTACCTGCGCTGGGGGACGGATGCTGGCACATTGGCAAGTATGGTCGTGGGGATGGTCGTCAACGTCGTCTGGCGGGTGTTCTTCCGCTTCAATTTTGAGGGCCTGCAGGATGTTCACGAGGTCATCCCGGCTTTCATTATCTCCTTGTTGACTTACTTGGTGGTGAGTAAAATGACGCATCAGCGGATACCGGAGGAGAGGCACTTGGTGTTGGTGTTTGGGGAGGGGGAGTAACCACTAAGGCACTAAGAGCTACACTAAGAAGAATTCAGGAAAACGCAGGTACTACCCACTACCTATTATTTACGACCTAAGTACCCGGACATTATTAATGCGCTATGTTGGTCTGGTGGATTGTGGCTGCTGGCAAGGCAAAAAACGTAGGCAACACCGTAGTGTTGGCGAGGCTTTTTAACGAAGCCAGCGGCCACAAGACGCCGAGCAAGATTGTGCGATTAATAATGTCCGGGTACTTACTACCCAGGGTTCTGCGAACCCTGTTCCGGCAACAAGTAAAGGTGATTACCCAAAATCTGTTCGATCTCCGCTTTTATTGTCGCGTTCGCCGGAAGGCGAGCCTGCTGCAACAGCGACTGTACAATCGCGTTTGACCGCGCTACCTCTCCGCCGTAACTCTGTTGCCTTTCTCCTTCGGACAGCGTGTCGTAGAAGTCAAGCCGGTCAGCAGTATTGCGTGCCAATTGCATGATGACTGGCCGCGCACGCTCTGCGTTTCCGGTCTGGAAGTAAGGCTGAAGCATCAGTAAGGTCTGGTAGAAGAACGGGAAGTTCATGTCTGGGAACGACATGAAGTACTTATCGCCTACGGCCATTGCTTTCTCGACGTCTCCTTTCTGTATCAGTTCTTCCATGGTCCGCATTGCTACGAGCTGCATCGACTGGATGGCCGGCTGGTAACTGCTGCTGATGTGGGTCTTTACTTTGTCGAAGTTACCGTACTTCCACTTATTCAGGATCAGGTCAGCCGTCTTTTCTTCGTCCATGCCACCGAGGCCGATCAGGCCAAGGTTGTCATCACCACCGGGGTTGGCGGTTACGGTCAGTTTGAGGCCAAGGCCTTCAAGGTCGAGGTACTGTTCGAGGCCCATCAGCTTATTGCGCTGGCAGGTTACCGCCCAGTAAATCGGCCGGTCGTAGAGGTTTGAGTTGATGATGTCGAGGATGGCAATCTCGTCCTTCAACAAGCGGCTGTTGCTGATGCGAATCGGGATGCGCTGCACCGGCGCCTCGCCGGCTGGCTGCAACCACGGTGCCTGCGCCAGTCGGCGTGGGTCTACCTGGATACCGACGTTCGAGCTGCTGTACTGGGCCTCCAGACTGGCTCCACCCCGAAGTGGAACGGGGTTGCGGGTGGCAATCATATTCATGAAGGCGCCCAGGCTCAGCGGCTGGTCTTTAGCCTTGTCTCCTCCCGGATTGTTGCGGTTGAGGTAAGGCACCTGGTTACGCTTACTGCCCCGGAGGAGGTCCTGGCTCAGCGACAAGTTTATCGCCGGCGAATCATTCATCTTGTAGCGGAGCAGGTCGATGTACCAGTCAACGGCAATCAGGCTGAGGTTTACTACCCGGACGTCGGGGCGGATGCCCTCCACCTCCTGGGCGTACCAGAGCGGATAGGTGTCGTTGTCTCCATAAGTGAATATGATGGAGTTCTGATCGACGGATTCCAGGAAGTTAGACGCATAATCCCGTGCACCGGTGTGTTCAGCACGGGAGTGATCGTCCCAGTTCTGAAAGCCCATCAGTAAGGGGGCTATGAGTACGACAGCGCCGATGGCACCGGCAATGGCCGGCCCTTTTTGTTTCAACAGCCCTTTGGTCAATTCGTAGATTGCGGGCACCGCCATCCCCATCCAGATACAGAAGGTGAAGAAGGAACCTACTAAGACGTAATCTCGTTCCCGCGGTTCGTTCGGTGGCTGGTTGGTGTAAATAATGATCCCGATGCCGGTGATCACAAAGAGGCCCAGCAGGCCGAGGAATTCTTTATTTCTGCGTCCGGCATGCCAGAACAGGCCGATGAGGCCGAAGATGAACGGGAGTAGGAAATAGGTGTTTCGGGAAGGGACGGTTTTCGCCGCTTCGGGCATTTCATCGAGGTCGATGCCGAGGTGCCATTCATCAATGAATTTAATGCCGGAAATCCAATTGCCGGAGCTGCTGTCCCAGCTGTAGTAACCCTGTTCGCCGTTTTGTCGGCCACTAAAGTTCCACATGAAATAGCGCCAGTACATCCAGCCGATCTGGTAGCGGAATAGAAAACTCATGTTGTCGGCCTGGTTAGGTCGGCCACGAGGCAGTCCTTCCTGAGGGTTGAGGCCCAGCCACTGTTTATAGAGGTTTACACGCCCCTGGGTATTGTCGTACATGCGGCTAAAGAGCATCATGTCTTTCTTGGAGTATTCCGGGGTGACTTTGGTGGTCACACCTTCTTCATATTTTCCGTCAACGAGGCCGTAGCGGTCTTCCGTTTCAGTCGCCACCACCGAGGCGTTGAAGGTTTGGCCATAGATTAGGCTGCGCTCTCCGTACTGCTCGCGGTTGAGGTAGGGTAACAGGCTGGTCACGTTGTCCGGGTTGTTCATGTTCACCGGCGTTTTGGCACCGGCCCGGATGACAACGACACCAACGGTGCTGAAGGCAATTACCAATAAACCAAAGCCCACAAACAACTGCTGCAAAGCCGCACTTTGCGTCTTATGAGCGTACCGCAGGCCCAGGAACATGGCACCACCTAGTAACAATAAGGTCGGGATGGTGCCGGAATGAACCGGGAGACCTAAGCTGTTGACCATCGGAATCTCAAAGAACTGCCAGATCGTAGGAATTCCCACAATAACGAAAGACTGAATGAAAACGATGATAACCACACCGGCCAGAACGGATAGTGCAAGACCAAAAAAGCTGGTTTTTCCCGGGTTTTTCTTATAGTAATACAGGATGGCCATGGCCGGGATGGTCAGGATCGAAAGGAGGTGAACCCCAATGGACAGGCCCGCAGAAAAGAGGGCAAACAACAACCAGCGATCAGCTTCCGGTACGTCGGGCTTAGCATACCAACGAATCATCGCCCAGGCCGTAAGGCAGGTGAAGAACAAAGACATGGCGTACACCTCGCCTTCCACGGCACTGAACCAAACGGACGTACAAAAGGCGGTGCCTAGTCCGGCGACCAGGCCACTGCCAGCTACTGCAACGTTCTGGCCAGCTTCGAGTTCCGCTTCCTCATCACGGCCTACAAGGGCCATTTTACTGAGGCGGATGGTCATCCAGGCCACAAAGGCTGCGGAGAAGGCAGTACAAAGACCGGAGGAGATATTGACCGCGTAAGCGATCATCGCAGGATCAGAAGAAAGGAGGTCACCGATCCAGGCGAATATCCGGCCGATAAGGAGGAACAGCGGTGCTCCCGGTGGGTGGACCACCTGCATTTTGTAGGCACCGAGGACGAACTCGCCGCAGTCCCAAAGACTGCCCGTACGCTCCGCACTCAGCAGATATACGAAGGCGGCGATGGCGAAGACGATCCATCCGGTTAATTGGTGTAGGCGATTCAATTTTCCCATGGGGCAGGTAGCTGTATTATTTTGGCCTCGATCCGCTATTTGGACCGAAAAGCTTTTAAAGCAACGCAAAGCTAGCATTTTCCCCGCGCATGGAGGTTAGGGAGTGTTAATGATGGTTAAGGGAGGAGAAGTATTTGGCCATTTGCGGGTGGGTGGAGCGCCTCCAGGCGCGATGGTGAATGGGAAAATGGGGAAGGTGCGAATGACAGAATGGGAGAATTAGAGGAAGGTGTTTTGCCTGCCATCTGGCTAGTTCGGTGCGCGTTATTCGTACATTCTCATTATTCCATCCTTCTCTTAAGGCGCGGCCGCAGGTGCAAAATAAAGGGATAAAAGCGCAAAGGGAAAAGAGCCGGTGACCCCGTAGGGGTCGACCCTGATTAACCCCGGATGGAGGCCGCGCAGCGGCCGGAATCCGGGGAGAGTGTGCCCTGCGGGCACACGGAACACCACCCCTAAAAACCAAACCCCTCCACCTCCAACACCTCCCCCGGCAGCAAGGCCCCCAAACCAACATGCCCGATCCGTACCCGAATCAGCCGGAGAACAGGAAAGCCGACCGCTGCCGTCATCTTACGCACCTGTCGGTGTTTCCCCTCTCTGATGGTGACCGAAACCCAGCTCGTCGGGCCATGCCTGGGGTGGCGGACTCGTTTTGGCGGCCAGGGGAACGCCGGCTCAGGGGCCAGGCGGACCACCTTGCCCGGTAAGGTGGTGTACCGCTTGCCGCTGAAACCGATTTCCACACCTTCGTTCAATTGCGCGATGGCTGGATCGGTAATTATACCATCGAGCTGTACGTAATATTCTTTCTCGACTTTTCTCCCCAGGATGTTCGCAGTGACCATGCCATCCGTGGTCAGCAAGAGCAAACCTTCGGAATTTTCGTCTAGCCTTCCTACGGCCATCGTACCCGGTGCAAAATCGTGGAGGTACCCCAGCATCTTCTTGTTTCGTCGGGCCTTGTGCTTATTGACGAATTGGGAGAGGTGGGAATGGGGCTTATTGAGGAGGTAGTGCGGCATTCTAAGAAAGTGGTCCGGAGACTAAGTTAGCAGGTAAATATGCCGCAAACTTAGTCTCCGAAATCACACTACGGTACATTTTTCGGTGATTGGTTAAAGACAATCATTTTTCCGGAAATTAAGGCCGCTCTCATTTATTGGGTAATAACAATATTATTGCCGCTTACCCGAACCGACCGCAGCGTATTCCAGCGATAGCCCGCAGTAGCAGCACCCTGTTTGATGGCGGCTGCGATGGCCGTTTTCTGGCCATTCATTTGTTCGCGAAGTGCCTGGCGGACAGTAGGCTCCAGTTGACGCTGTACGATGCCCTCAAAGAATTCGCCAAAAACCCTTCCGTCTACTTGTCCATTAAATTT
>JBLHRW010000021.1:0-24410 GCA_047626445.1 Neolewinella sp. | reverse complement strand
GCGGAGCGTCGTCAAGTTAATCCTTGGGTTCGTTACCCCGGACTTCGTCCAGGGTAACTATTGTGTATTCGCTACGCGAAATCAAGGCAACCTGAATGCATATAAACTTAATTTACACTGTACTAGTGGTTAGATCAATTGGAACAAAAGTCCCTGGCGCAGCAGTGTCAGGAAGGAAATCCTTTTCATCCGTACTGTCAGGCTTAAGAAACCGTTTCATCCCAGCAGGAAAAGTAATTGGGACTATAACTCCATCGTAATCACCATCGTATCTGATTACTTTTTCTAAAACCTCCCCCGCTTCTTCTCCATACCCCCCGGCAGCGCACTATCCAATCTCAGCAACTCAAGCTCTTTTGCCCGTTCTCCCATATCCCAATAAGCCAGGGCCAGATAAAAATCGATCTCAGCACGATGGTCTACATAGAAGCGGGTTAGGCGCAGGTTTTCAAGGGTAACGGCAGCAGCAGCAGCAGCAGCAGCCCTTCCCAGCCCGAGGTCGGCAACAGCACCAAAGAGGAGGTTAAGGCTATCCAATGCCACCAAGGGAGCGCTTTGCAATAATGGCGCAGCCGTTTCGTAATCGCCAATGTCGTAGGCAGCGTAAGCGGTGGCTAAGGGACGCGAAATAAATAAACCACGATTTTTGACCGCCTTATTTTGCCACTTCTGCAGGTGTTGGCTTCAGCGCTTCCAGCAATTGTTCTTGCCGGAGAACTGCTCCCGCAAAGTTTGGGTCCTTTTCAATCCGGGCACGCAACGCTGCCTCCTCCGTCACGTTCAATTCGCCACGGTGGCAATTATCTACCCGACCCAGGTCCTTTTCATGGCTGATTTACGTTGCAGGGTATTAAGATAATGAGCGAAGAAGCGCGTAAGGTTGCTCCTATTGAAAAACAATTCAGGGGGGGGGTATCTTAAAAGATGGGCTCGATCAAAGCAAATAAAGGACGACTTGATTTACCACTCCCCATTTTACGCACTTTACCGTCCGTCCCCCACCCTTGCCAACTGGCCCAAAGGCCTTGTCATTCGTCCCCACCCCTTGGTTTTACTTAGGTCCTTCCCTCATATTTGAGCAAACGCAATTGATATGGACACCTTAATCCAAGTAGTATTAGCCATTCACGTAGCCGCCGGGTTCACCAGTCTGGCGCTATTTTTTATCCCTGCCTTCGCCAAGAAGGGCGGTAAACTACACAGCACCGTTGGCCGTTGGTACGTGTTCGGAATGTGGATGGTGGTAGCCTCAGCGCTGCTACTATGTTGCGCCCGTTTATATCAGGGAAACTTCGTTCAGGCGTTGTTTCTCGGCTTTCTTAGTATGTTGACCAGCGGCCCTTTGTACTACGGTATTGCCGTACTCAAAAACAAGCGAGGACCGTCAGTAAAAATGCAAAGGACCTACCTTGGCTTCCAGCTCGCCCTTGCCGCCTCCGGCACCTACCTCACCGGAGCAGGGCTGAACTGGTGGGGCCCCGGTGGCCATTCGCTGCTCACCATATTCGGTATACTGGGCATGGCGATCACTATCCCGGGACTGATGGACCGATTCCGCGGCCGGCAAAAGGAATACAACTGGCTGGAGGAACACCTGAGCGGCCTACTCATCACTGCTGTTGCCGCTTTCACTGCCTTCTTCGCCTTCGGCGGCCGCCGAATTTTCGGAACGCTCTTCGCCGGAAACCTCCAGATCGTTGCCTGGGTAGCCCCAACTATTCTCGGCGTTGCCTTCATCCGTTATTATAAATGGAAGCTGCGTGGGAAGAAAAAAGCCACCGTCTCTGGGGCATCCACCAGCTAGTAGAAGCCCAAAGCAGCTTTGGTAAAATCCTCGCCAGCAGGGCGGAGCAAGCCCCATCCCTACTAGCGAAGGTGGCCATCAAACTTGACGCTGGTAAGGCCGGGGCTTGCCCCCGCCCAACCCTCTGTCCATCTTACCACCCCACACTCTCCCCGCTCTCCGCAAACCCAATACGTTGAGCCACCGCCCTAAGGGTATCTCCCCGCGTGTAGGCCATTGGTTCGACGTAAACCTCCCACGGTCCGGGTTGCTCGCCCGGCTCAGTGACCTGGTAAGCGATCTGTGCGCCCGGCGTTTTACTTTCCAGTATGAACCTACCGATGCTGTCCCGGCGCAGTTGCGGCCGGCCGGTTACTGGTAACTCCTCCGCCCCGCCCCAGAATTGTTGTACCATTTCGACCTCATTCGTTCCACCGAGATCACCTACTTCGGTCAACCAGTTATCCATGGCCAGGCGAAGTTCCGCCAGTTTATCGGCGTAAGCGGGGATAAAGGCCAGGTTATTAAGTTCATACGGATCAGCCTGGGTATCGAAGAGTTCCTCCGCCGGCTTGGATTTACGGAACCATTGGGCCTGCGCGTCGGTCAGCCTTCCGGCATCCCGACCGGCGAGCAGGGATTGCATGGCGTTCATTTGTTCCCGGTAGACGACGGGGAGGTAATACCCACGTTCAGGGTAGTAATTCCGAAGGTATTTATAGCGGTGATCCCGGGCGGCTCGGATGCGGTCATAAAAGCCGTCGAGGCGATCGGAGGCGGCAAACACATAGTCGCGTGGCGGTGCTGCCTGGTCGCCAAGAATGGCTTGCCCCTGGCAGTAGTCCGGGACCTCCACCCCCGCCAGGCTAAATACCGTTGGGGCCAGATCAACGAAGCTAAAAAGAGTAGAATCAATAGTACCCGCCCGGCGGCCGTCGGGCCAGGCGACCATCATCGGCACCCGGAGGCCACTGTCGTAGAGTAAGCGTTTTTGGCGGGGCAGCGGCCCGCCGTGATCGCTGTAAAAGAAGATGATGGTGTTGTCCAACAGCCCGTCTTCCTCCAGCTGGTCGAGCAGAAAACCCACCTGTTGATCCATGATCTCGATATTGGAGTAGACCCTGGCGACATCGGTACGTGTAGGAGCATCGTCTACCAAGTACGGCGGCAGGGGTACTTCCTCAGGAGCAATGGTCAATTCAGGACGATCATCACCCCGCCAGGCGTTATTCCAGGAGTAAACGGTGGTGGTCCCCTTCTCCAAACCTGCCTTAAAGCGAAGGTTTCCTTTTCCGGTCATCCAAATCTGGCTTTCGTGGGTGATCTCCATATTGAAGATGCTGAAAAAGGGTTGCTCCGGGTCTTTCCGATGCCGCCAGTGGGCTTTAGGGCCTTTATCCGTCCAGCCCGTTCTCGGCGCGAAAAATTGGTAGTCTTCCTTTTGGTTGTTGGAGGTGAAGTAACCGTTTTCCCGCAAAACCTGCGACATCATTTTAGCCTCCGGAGGTGGCAGCGCACCGTAGGCTCCGGGAAGCCCCAGTGCCTCTAGCCCGGGTACATTAAACTGCGTCCGCATATTATGTCCACCGATACTAATGGGGTACATCCCCATCGTGATACAGTTCCTGCTGGGTGCACAGACGCCCGCCACGGTGAAGGTATTTGGGAAGCGTACGCCACGTGCGGCCAGGCGGCTAAGGTTCGGCGTTTCTGCGGTACTGTCCCCAAACATCGGCAGCAGCGGGCTGATGTCTTCACAGGTAAGCCATAGAATGTTAGGTTGGCCGTTTTGCACCGTAGAGGTTTCCGGATCGGCTGTATTTGAGGCGCGGTCGCAGGTGCAAAGGATGGTTAAGGAGCAGAGTAGGAGCAGTAAATATCGGTTCATGCTGGGAAGATAATAAACCATCTGGAACCCGGAGGCCGTCGGGCCGCTCGGAGCACCGGCGCAGCCGGCGCGCAGGCGGTCGGACGGCTCGGAGGCAGACCACAAGCCGGAGGCAGGCCACCCACCCCGGAGGCCGTCGGGCCGCTCGGAGCACCGGCGCAGCCGGCGCGCAGGCGGTCGGACGGCTCGGAGGCAGACCGGCGCAGCCGGCGCGCAGGCGGTCGGACGGCTCGGAGGCAGACCGGCGCAGCCGGCGCGCAGGCGGTCGGACGGCTCGGAGGCAGACCATCCAAGCCGGCGCGCAGGCGGTCGGACGGCTCGGAGGCGACACGCGGACCACCACCCAACCCGCCCGACGGCCCACGCAACAACGCCTCCGCCGTTGTCGCGTAGCCGTCCGACGAAGAACACTGCTTTTAATCCCTTTTTCTTGCACCTGCGGCCGCGCCCATGTCCCGCTCCTAGGAGCTTTGAGAAATACGCCTTACTTTGTCCATGCTAAACCCCCATCCCCATGAAAAACCTAAACTACCCCCTAACCATTAAATTCAAATTTGGCGTCATTAACCCGCAGTTCTCGGTGGTAGACGAAGGTGGTCAACCGCTCGCCTTTGTGAAACAAAAAGCGTTCAAACTGAAAGAAGACATTTCGGTTTTCCGCTCCGAAAACCAAACGGAGCTTCAATACAAAATCAAGGCTGACCGCTGGCTGGATTATAACGCCAGCTATAGCTTCACCGACAGTGCGGGCAAAGCATGTGGTCGACTGGCGCGTAAAGGTGCCCGTTCCCTATGGAAAGCAGAATACGAACTCTACGATGAAGCAGGTAAGCCGGACCTCGTGATAAAGGAAGGCAACGGCTGGATCAAAGTGATCGATAGCTTGCTCGGCGAAATCCCTATCCTGGGGATGTTCACCGGTTACTTTTTAAACCCCAGCTATAACGTCACCCGTCCTGACGGCACCTTGGTAGCGATTTTCCACAAAAAGCCTGATTTGATCAGCCGCTCGTTCGAGCTGGAGAAAAGTACCACTTTTGAGGAAGGCGAAGAGACCCGCCTGGTCTTGGGAACGATGATGATGGTATTACTGGAACGAGCCAGAGGGTAATGTACAGGTAGCCCTACCATCATTTCTCAGTGGCAAATGACTACTACATCCCATTAGCGCCATGCGGAGCCGAGGCGTAACAGCTCTGCGGTAAACAATAGCGTCTCACAATTTAGAACGTAAGCCTACTACTGATACTAACAGTATTCGTCTCTGCACCAACTGACCGTACTGCTGCATTGTCAGGGTTAACCGGGTAGTTTTCGCAGAAACTGATGATGCGACGCTCCAACTGTAAATGACCAATAGCATGCAAATATGTCATGCCCAGCTCAACGCCCTCCGAGAGGTCGAACCGTGCCGATAAGCCGGTGTGAAAGGTAAATTCCTGGCTGTATCGCAAGGTCACTGATTGCATATTTTGAGGAAAGACTTCTCCTGGCTTTGACGTAACGGAGAATACGTTGTCTGGCCGGGATGGTGCATGGCGATAAGTTTATCAGCACCTCCAGGCCAAGCGCCGCCGCCGGAGCCGTTAATTGGTCGCCCCATTCGAGCCAATATCAACCCGCAAGCGGTACTGCTGAGCAGAAAGCCCTCCGGCGAGGAATAGAAAAGAAATAATAAGGTAGTAAAATAGGTGTTTCATCTGGACCATGAATTTTAAGGTAAGACGAGAACCAGGGCCCGCTGCGTTGGCGGCGGCTGAAAATCTAGCTGCTTTCTGTCAGGCCAGGGCACCTTGTCACGTTTTGTCGTCCTGTCCTGACAATATGACTAAGTGCGGTGAATGGCCTTACATTTGCACCTCTTATTCGATGTTTAAAAACGTATTCAACATGTCTAAGAAAAATGCTAACGAATCGATTGTCGACGACGAACTGCTCGAGAACGTCGGTGCCGACCCTGAAGCACATCACCTTGGTGATGAAGTCGAGCAAGCACTAGAGGATCATCTTGAAGAAGGTGCCGCTGTCGATACCGGTAGTATGATCGGTAAGCTCGAAGCTCAGATAGCCGAAAAGGACGATCGTCACCTTCGTCTTTATGCTGAATTCGAGAATTATAAGCGTCGTAGCCAGCGGGAGAAACTGGACCTGATGGAAACCGCCGGGCGTAAAACCATAATGACGCTGCTGCCAACACTCGATGATTTAAACCGCGCCGCCAAGCAGGCCGAAAGCGACGAAGCCAGCAAGCAGGTATGGGATAGTGGGGTAGGTCTTATTGTAAAGAAACTGTATTCCAGCTTGAGCGGACAAGGCCTCAAGCCAATGGCCAGCACTGGAGAGAAGTTCGATGCGGATCTCCACGAAGCCATTACTGAAATTCCGAGCCCCGAAATGGCCGGTAAAATCGTAGACACCGTCGAGATGGGTTACCTCCTGAACGGCAAAATAATCCGCCACGCTAAAGTCGTAGTCGGAAAATAATGATTGTTGTTTCCGGATTTCTGCTTCGCCTTCAACCGATGCAGTAATTAGGTCGACCAATAATCATTGATCAAAAAGTAAGTGAACCCAGCATGGCAAAAAGAGATTATTACGAGGTACTTAGCGTAGAGAAAGGTGCCGACGAAAACACGGTAAAAAAGGCCTATCGCAAGAAGGCCATGAAGTACCATCCGGATCAAAACCCGGACAATAAGGGAGCTGAAGAGAAGTTCAAAGAAGCTGCTGAGGCCTACGACGTACTCAGCGACCCGCAGAAGAAGGCCCGTTACGACCAAATGGGCCACCAAGCTTTCGAGCAAGGAGGTGGCTTTAGCGGCGGTGCCGGCGGGATGACGATGGAAGACATCATGAACCAGTTCGGCGGCATGTTCGGCGGCAGCGCCAGTGGCGGTGGAGATTTCTTTGGCGGCGGCGGGGCGCGGCGGCAGCCGCGCGGTGAGCGAGGCTCCAACCTGCGCATCAAGGTTTCGCTGACCCTGGAAGAAATTGCCGAAGGCGTCACCAAACGCATTAAAGTAAAGCGCCAGAAACAATGTGACAATTGTGATGGCAGCGGAGCTAAGGATTCCAGCAGCGTATCTACCTGTTCTACCTGTGGTGGTGCGGGCGTTGTGCGTCAGGTCCGTTCCACCTTCCTGGGGCAAATGGCTACGACCACTACCTGTCCTAACTGTAGCGGCACGGGTAAAATGATCAAGGCAAACTGCAACAACTGTAAGGGAGAAGGCCGTGAGTACGGCGAAGACACCATTGAGGTAAACATTCCAGCCGGCGTTGAAGAAGGGCAACAGCTCAGCATGCGCGGTAAGGGTAATGCCGGCCGCCGTGGCGGCCCCTCAGGTGATTTGTTGATCAACATCGAAGAGAAGGCACACGAGTTCTTGCAACGGGACGGGCAGAAACTGATCTTCGATCTGCACCTCAACTTTGCCGATGCAGCCCTGGGCACTTCCGTGGAAGTACCGACCATCTCCGGAAAGGTAAAAATCAAGATTCCCGCAGGTACGCAATCTGGTAAAATATTCCGGCTGCGGGGTAAGGGACTGCCAGCGCTGCAGGCCTATGGTACCGGAGACCAACTCATCCACGTCAATATTTGGACCCCCAAAACACTGACTAAGGAAGAAACCGCCTTCCTGGAAAAGATGCGGGACATGGAAAACTTCCAACCAAAACTGGAGAAGGGAGACAAAGGCTTCTTCGAGCGGATGAAGGAGTACTTCAGTTAAAAAAAGGGCGGTGTATCAAATGTAATGGTGACTCGCGAGTCCTTGGTTGAGGGTGTCCCCACCCGAACGGTTTGAACCGTAATAACTTCGGGTGGGGACACCCTCAACCGAGTTCTTCAACGCACCATTACATTTGATACACCGCCAAAAAAAAATGCCATGCGTACCCTACCCTTTCTAATCCTGCTCGCTTGCCTTTGCTCGGCCTGCGGCCCGACCGTCGTATTCGAAGAGGAAATGCAAGTCCCTGAGGCAGGCTGGGCCTATCCTGACACGGCGCACTTCAACTTCACCATCTCTGATCCGGAAACTGCCTATAATTTCGTGCTACATCTCGAGCATGGCACAGAATTTCCCTACCAGAATTTCTACATCAACCTGCACACTGGGTTTCCGAATGGTACACGAAGTTCCCAGCAACTCTCGTTACAGCTGGCCGGTACATTCGGTGCCTGGAAAGGCGATTGTTCCGGAGCATCCTGCGATATGGACATTACTTTTCTCCGTAATGCTCGTTTTGAGCAAGTGGGTGATTATTACCTGACGATAGAGCAGCATTCCCGCGAACCGGTGCTGAGTGCCATTACTAAGGTGGGCTTCTCTGTGCAGGAGTCGGAGTAGTCTTACTAGCGGCAAATTCTCCCGCAAACTTATTTCCCCAGCTTTCTTAACTGGTTCAACGTTGCCCGCATGTCCTTAGGCATCGGCGCTTCAAAGCTCATCCTTTCTCCCGTTTCCGGATGGCTAAAAGCGAGGCGGCTGGCATGAAGGGGTACCCTGCTGAGCAATGGCCGTTCTTCTTTGTCCTTCTTCAGGTTGTAACGTCGCCCCTTGATCTCCGAGAGTTTAAACTCCTCTCGTTTACCGTAATACGGGTCCACCATCAGCGGATAACCGGCATACGCGAGGTGAACGCGGATCTGGTGGGTCCGGCCAGTGAATATCTGTACGCCAATCAAGCTAAATTGATGGCCAAATTTTTCCATCGGTTTAAAAATGGTTAAAGCGTGCTTCCCCTTATTGCTCACCATCATGGCCCCGAGTTTGCTGGGGTTTGCGGCAATTGGTTCATCGACCTCCGTCTCTTCATCGGCCGGTTGTCCCTCAACGATCGCGTGGTACACTTTGTCTACCTCTCGGTCCTGAAACTGGCGGTTCAGTTCCTTGTGGGCTTCCGGCGTACGAGCAACCACCAAGCAACCACTCGTGGGCTTATCCAGGCGGTGAACGGCAATGACCGGGTCACTAAATTTAGCGCCCAACAGGCCGATGACATTAGGGATATCGGCAATATACCGGTCCGGAATGGAGAGAAGGTTGGCAGGTTTATTGACGACGATCAGGTGATCGTCTTGATGTAGGATCTCTAGCTTCACTTACTTGGCAGATTTAAATTGGACACAAAGGTAGCCTTTATCGCATTCTCCCAGTGGGTACGTGCTTGTTTTTGGGCGACGGCACGCAGGTGCAACGAAAAGTTGGAGGCAATGGACCTGTACTAGTACACTGTAACATAAGTGCTGCTGCTTTGCCGCTGATGACTTTTGCTAGCTGACAAGGCGCTTATACCGGAGCCTGAACCGAACGTTCAGAGCCCCCCCATTTCATACACCCCATTAGATTTCATGTTTGCTTCAAGGTTAAAACAATGGGGGATGTCTTCAGATAAGGCTATAGGCATGTTCCTTAGAGACGCCGTCCAGAGGTTTCAAATGGTGGGGATAAACACAAAAAAGCCAAGACCGCAATTGGCCTTGGCTGTCAATAATCCCATGAACATATATCGTTAGCTGAGTAAAACCGGGAAAGTGAATGTGTTCTGGCAGTAACCATATCAACCACCAGAACACACTTTCACGGAAATCGTAATCTCAGAATACTATTTCTTTGCACAGGTGATTGGGGTCGTTCCCCCTCCTGATAATGTAAAGGTGCAGCAATATCCTGCCTAGGCAAAAGACACATTAGCCCATTTGTGAGTAAAAAAGTTAATTATAAAAACGCCAACAACCTGTTTAACAAGAAGTTGGCGCTTTAAATCGTGAACATTTTAATCAGAAAAAGGCTATTCTTCTTCTCCGGAAACCTTTTCTTTTACGCTTTCAACTGCGTCTTCGACGACATCTTCGACTTTATCAGCCGCGTGGTCGAGTTTATCAGTGGCCACTTGGGCAACGGCTTTGACGGTATCAGTGACGTCTTCAAAGGTTTCAGAAATGCTTTCCGTGGCAGAGGAAACAACGTCTCCAATCTGATCAAGAAGGCCTCCTTCCGAAGTCACTTTCTCAGCGGCAGTACCTACGGAAGTAATTGCCGTAGCGATAGCATCCCCAGCCTTTTCAGCTAAGGACGCATCTCCAGCGGGTGCCTCTCCGGCAGTAACTTCACTGAAAGCAACCATACTCTTCACGTTCTCCGGGGTGCGATCCTCGGGCTTAGTGCGGCCACCTTTCTTTTTCTTACCTGCTGAAATCGCGGCAGCGGCTGCTTCCAACTTTGCTTTTTCTTCCGGACTGACTACCCGATTGGCCATATCGGCAGCAATCTTGGCTTTAGCAGCGTCAGCGGCAGCGCGTTCAGCAGATTTCTTGGCATTTTTCTCTGCTCTGGCGGTCTCCTGTTCGATCTTTTTATCAAGCATGGCCTTCGTCTTGATCATATCGTCCAGCTTAATTTGCTTGCTGGCAACACGGCTCTCGATCATTACGACTTTAGCTTCCCGAATCTGCTTCTCCAGCTGACCGTCGGTCTTTTCGATACGACGACGCTCAAACTTGAGGTCATTTTCATCGCGACCAATTCCGCTCCGCATCCGGTCCATGGCCTTAAGCAGGCCATCCAGACGTGATTGGGTACGACCTGCGTTACGTTCGTTGTTCCCTCCGGCTTGGCCACCACCACGCTTAGCCTTTACGGCTTTGAAGGCGGCATCGATGCGGCTATAGATGGCATCACGGTCCTCCTTGGTGAATTTCACGTTGTGAAACTTCTTTTGGATATCCCGCAGGTCATTAAAGACCTTATTGAGGTGAGTACCTTCATTGATGCTCTTTTCCGCGTCCTCCAGGAGTTCGCCAAATTTAGAGACATGCTTGACAGATTCTTCTTTGTACTTCGAGTTGAGCTCATCGCGCATGGCTTTGAGCTGCTCGAAGGACTTATCTACCCGCTTCCGGATATCATTACCTTGTTCACGCAGGAGTGTTTTATCCTGTAGCTGCCCCTGGACCTTTTGCCAGAAGTTCTTGGCCTGGTTCCAGAGTTCCGAGGAATATTCACTGGCACGCTCGATACGGTCTTCGATCTCGGCAAGTTCAGATTTATAGCTCTCGGCCAGCTTATCGCTGAGTACGTGGAAGTGCCACTCTGTTTGAGCGCGCAGGATCATGTCCGTTTGTTCTGCTTTCAGGTCATCGGGTAAAAGCCCTTCAGCGACGCTGAGTTCACGTGCGATTACCCGATCAGGTTCCGGCAGTTCTACTTCCTGGTTTTTGCGCCATTGGTCCATAAAGGCCTTGAACACGTCATCGGAGACTACTTTCTCCGGATAGGTTTGGATGCGGACGATGTTGTCGGAAACTTGCAGTTCGATCGTGATCAGTACGCGGTTTTCCTGGGCGTCGCGCCCCCAGACGGCTATTCGATTTCTCATTTCAGTTAGCGTTGTGCCGGAATGTTTGGTTGCTTCCGGCGGCGGTAATTCTTTAAGTTCAGTTAATCGCAGCGAATGATCAGTAGACCATTCTGGTAAATTATTAGTTCTTTCGTTCGTCAGACAGTGGGCCCATGGGTGCTAAACCTCAAGCCACAAGTTAGAAGGATGATGGTAGGTTGCAAAAACCCTGCCATTCAGCTTACCGTGCAACAGCGTTCTCGCCTGATTTGGCGAAAGGTAAGGAGGAAGGCCTAACGGACCTACCTCCTGATGCTTTTTAAACGTGTTAGCCTGCCACTTTGTCTCCAATCAACCCGTTTTCTGCCAAATATTTAGCGATTTGTACGGCATTGGTAGCTGCCCCTTTGCGGAGGTTGTCGGCCACAATCCAAAGATTAAGCCCGTTTTCAATAGACTCATCCTTACGGATACGACCGACGAAGACCTCATCACGATGCTTCGCCAGCAGCGGCATGGGATAAACGTTGTTCTTCAGGTCGTCCTGAACGATGATGCCCGGCGTGGCCGCGAGGAGTTCACGGACCTGTTCAACTTCAAAAGGGTGATGAAACTCGACGTTTACACTTTCGCTATGGCCACCGTGGACGGGCACACGCACTGCGGTAGCAGTAATGGCGATACTATCATCTCCCAGAATCTTCCGGGTTTCATGGACGAGTTTCATTTCTTCCTTGGTGTAGGCATTGTCGAGAAAGACGTCGCAATGCGGGATGCAATTCTCAAAAATCGGGTAGGGATATGGCCGGTCAGTACCGGCAGTATCTTCCCCGCGTTTCTCAGCTTCGTACTGATTTACCGCCGGAACCCCCGTGCCGGTAAAAGACTGGTAAGTAGAGATCACCAAACGTTTAATGCCAAAAGCCTTGTGCAAAGGTGCCAGGCTCAGAACCAGCTGAATCGTGGAGCAATTGGGGTTGGCAATAATCAGGTCGTTTTCAGTCAGTTCCTCCGCGTTTACCTCAGGCACTACCAGTTTCTTAGTAGGATCCATCCGCCACGCGCTGGAATTATCGACCACGACACAGCCTACTTCAGCAAACTTAGGTGCCCACTCGGTACTGGTGCCTCCGCCAGCTGAGAAAATAGCCACATCGGGCCGGCGGCTAATCGCCTCTTCCATTCCAATGACGGGATAGTCTTTTCCTTCGTAAGTAATGATTTTACCGATGGAACGAGCCGAGGCCACTGGTAATAATTCGGTGATCGGGAACTTATGCTCCTTGAGCACTTGAAACACCACGCTACCGACCAGGCCGGTGGCGCCAACAACTGCAACTTTCATTTTGGATACTTTTAGGGCGGTAAAAGTACGCCTCCACCCGATAACAAGAGGTGATCCACTTTCCAAAAAGTTGCGGATTTACGAGATGGCGGTGCTCAATAGCTGGCCACTCAGAATTTTCGAACTACCCATTAATTCCCGAGTCAGCCCCCTCTACCCCACCAATTACTCCTTGCCATAATAAATCCTGCTGCCTTTAGGTATACTCTTAACAATCCAGGTATTACCTCCGATGATGGAGTCTTCACCGATCACCGTGTCACCACCGAGGATAGTGGCTCCGGCATAAATCACCACCCGGTCCCTAATAGTGGGATGTCTTTTGGTTCTCGCCATATCCTTCCGGACGGAGAGGGCCCCCAGGGTGACCCCTTGGTACATCTTTACATCGTCTCCGATTTCCACCGTTTCGCCAATAACGACACCGGTACCGTGGTCGATGCAAAAACGACGACCAATGGAAGCGCCCGGGTGGATTTCTATGCCTGTTCCCCGGTGAGCGATCTCACTTAGAATTCGTGGCACCAGGGGTACCCCAAGACAACATAACCGATGAGCAATCCGATGTACGGCCAATGCATAAAAACCGGGATAAGTGCTGATCACCTCAGTACGGCTCCTGGCTGCGGGGTCCCCGGCTAAGATCGCATCCACATCTTCCGAAAGCAACTGATAAATACCGGGCAACGCCGCCTCAAGGGCATCGCGAATAATGGCAGGAGGTTCGCGCAGCTCATCCGTAAGGCCATCCAGAATGGTGAACAACCGCAGGTCATTAGTCTGGTAATGCCATCGGAGGTCCTGGTCACTGGAAAATTTTACCGGGCTGTACTCCGGAAAAAGAAATTGCAGCAACCCTTCGAGCCACTCCTGAGCTAGTAATGAGGAAGGGAGCTTTTCTGCACGTAAATGATCCTTAAAACGATGCTGAAGAAATTCTTCGTCCATTAAAGTCTAGTTTTGATAACGATCTCCAATAGCCCCCTTCATCCGCTGACGGGCCAGAAATATTCGGCTCTTGACCGTGCCTATGGGGATATTGAGGTGGGCGGCAATTTCTTTATATCCATAGCCGCGGTAAAACATTAGAAAGGGTACACTGTAGAGGTCACCGATGTTGGCCATCATCCGCCTTAATTCTTTCATCCGCATGTCGTGCTCTCCTCTATTGGGAATCGCATTCTTGTTCTCCAGCGCAAATGAGAAGTCCTCAATAGGCTGGTTCACGTGCTTTCTGCTCTTCATTTTGCGGTAACGATTGATGTATGTGTTACGCATAATGGTAGACACCCAACTTTTGAAGTTAGTACCCATCGTAAATTTTTCGCGATGATGGTAAGCCCTAAGGCTGGTCTCCTGCATCAGGTCTTCGGCGTCGTGGCGATTGCGTGTCAGACGTAATGCAAAGGAAAAGAGCAGGTTTTCTAATTGATTAAGTTGTTGGGTAAATTCCTTAGTGGTCATACGGTAAAAGTGGTGTTTAAAAAAACAGGTTTGTGCTAAGAGACGCCGTATAAATAACTAAACCTAATCAAATACCATGCCAACGCATAAACAGCAATAAAACAAGCAATAAAGTAATAATAAAAATCATTAATTTGATCAAATGAAAAAAATGATTATATAAAAACAAAATCCTGCACGCCTTTTGATTGGCAAACGGGCCTTTATTCAGCCACGTTCTTCCTTTAGGGACGTAAGATATTTGCACGATGTCCCTTAAGTCAAGATTATATCTGGTCACTCAGCAGTTGAACGCCATCGGCGAGGAACATTAGTTCACGCTTAGGTTCAGTGATGGCTGCAATCTCCTCCTGAGATTTCCCGGCATCCTCTGCGTAGTGCTGAAGCTCGTCTACGGGAGTGATCTGATAGTAGGCCATTCCGTGCATGACGACCTCTCTGCCACTGATGTCTTTTGGCATAAAGAATCCGTAGTCCTTGAACTTCACCATCATTTCCTCATCATCGCTTGCTGCGATGGTCATCCAGCAACCTTTTGCCTGGCATACTTCATTGACGGTACCGCGTAGGGTTGTGTGCAGGGTATCAACTATTTGCGCAGTTTCGAACGTGGCCAATAGCTTGTCAGCAGGTACAATATCCGATGCGGCAAACTCGGCACCGAAGGTGCCGGCTACCTCGGCAGCCTCCGTGACCGGTGCTTCGGGGGTGGAATCAGTTGCTTGTTTCTGGCTACCTGCACAAGCTGTCAGGATAAGACCGAAGCAGGCAAGGGTCAGGAAATTCAGGAAATATTTCATTTGGTTATTTATTTAAAGACTTAAAGATAAGGACAATGGCACATGGTTTACAAATGGCTTATTGATAACCTATGAGGTCCGTAATATAAGCACCACCATAACCAAGGTTTTTGAGTTTTCCTTGAAGTGCTACCGCATCCGCACGGTTGGGGAAGCTCTCCCGGCTTTCAACTACCCAAAGCTGTTCGCAGGGGCGGTAACGGGCCACCAGGCTGGGATGAAAAGGATATTCGGTCGGATCAGTATAACGAAGGATAGCTACCTGAATTTTGTACTCCTTGGTTGGCGTGGTGGCGAAACGCGGCAATGGTGGAGGGGAGCCTCCGGGGATGGCAGCGACACTACCGTAGGCAGTTGGTCCTTCATCACAGTAAGGCGGTTTCTCCGTCTGAGCAGTAAGTATTAGGGTGGTGAACACGAATAAAAAAGTGAGCAAAAAATTCATAAGACAAGTGGTATCATTGGTTAGAGCCTTGACTACAGTGCAATCCGCCCATTTCGTAGTTCATCAGGCCAGCCAAGTACATAACAAATATAAGACATATGTCCTTCCCTCAACAAATTATTCCTTGGTTGTTAGGCCGTTACAAGATATCCGTATTCAGAGATCAGTACCCAGCACTCAGTTTTCAGTGTTTATTTTTCAATAGGTAGCATTCAGGAATAAATATTGCTCCTGGGGCCTGAAACTGAATTATAACTCTTGATTTCTAAAAACTCGACACCGCTACCTAATCGCTGCCAGCCATCGTTCGGCGGTGGATTCGTCCCACCCTTTTCGAACTGCATAGTCTGCCGCCTGATCGTCACGAAGGCCACGGACGGTAAAATATTTTGACTCCGGGTGGCTGAGATACCAGCCACTGACGGAGCTGGCGGGGTACATCGCCATGCTCTCGGTAAGTACCATGCCCGTTGCGGCTTCTACATCGAGCAATTGCCAGAGTTTTTCCTTTTCGGTGTGCTCGGGGCAAGCGGGGTAGCCGGGGGCGGGGCGGATACCCTGGTATTGTTCAGCGATCAGCTGGTTGTTGCTCACTGATTCGTCAGGGGCGTAGCCCCAGAATTCCATCCGTACCCGCTGGTGCATCCTTTCGGCGAAGGCTTCGGCGAGGCGGTCGGCCAGGGCTTTGAGCATGATGGCGTTGTAGTCGTCACCGGCATCTTCAAAGCGTTTGATGTGTGGTTCGATACCGATGCCGGCCGTCACCGCAAAGCCTCCCAGATAATCTTGATGAGGCGCGGCCGCAGGTGCGATGAAATCAGTAAGGGCAAGGTTGGGTAAACCCTTCGCCCGTTTGCTTTGCTGGCGCAGGTGAAAAAGGGGTAAGGGAGTAAGGGAGGAAGGAAGAAGGGGGGAAAGGGGAAGGGAAGAAGGGTCGTCGGATATCTTTTTTCCTTGCTCCTTTAATCCCTTCCCTTGCACCTGCGGCCCCGCCAGATCTGCCTGCACTTCAATGGCATCACTTTCTACCACCGAGTTCGCCGGCCAGAAACCGATGATGCCCTTGGCCTTAATCCATTTTTCATCGACCACCTGCTGAAGCAATGCTTTTGCCTCTTCAAAAACAATTGTTGCCTCCTCCCCCACTACGTGGTCAGTCAGGATATTCGGGAATTTGCCAGCCAGCCCCCAGCTGGTGAAGAAGGGCGTCCAGTCGATATAGCCCACCAACTCTGCCAGGTCGTAATCTTCAAACACTTTGGTCCCGGTGAAGGTAGGAACGGGCGGTACGTAATTGTCCCAATCCAGCTTCAGGCCGTTTTCCCGTGCTTTGGCGATCGGCAGGAAGGCTTTTTCCAATTTCTGCCGCGCCCGATGTACTCGCACCCGCTCGTATTCAGCCGTGATGCCTTCCTGGTAAGCCTTACGATCTTCTGCCTCTCCATCCAGCAATCTACTCGCCACTGTCACCGCCCGGCTGGCGTCGAGTACGTGAACCGTTGCGCCAGAATAGGCCGGTTCGATCTTCAGCGCTGTGTGTGTTTTACTTGTCGTTGCGCCACCGATGAGCAGCGGCGTAGTCATGCCCCGACGTTCCATTTCGGTGGCCACGGTCACCATTTCGTCCAGCGAGGGAGTGATCAGGCCCGACAGCCCGATTATATCAGCCGTTACCCTTTTCGCCTCATCCAGGATTTTATTGACCGGCACCATCACGCCGAGATCGATGATTTCGTAATTGTTGCAGGCCAGCACGACGCCGACGATGTTTTTACCGATGTCGTGAACGTCGCCTTTTACGGTGGCTAGGAGGACGGTGCCTTTGTATTGGCGACTTCCAGCATTCCCCTTTTTTGCTTCCCGCGCTTCCACTACCTCTCCGGCAGCAGTGCGGCGGGCATCTTCCTCAGCCTGGCGAGCCATGATTTTTTCCTTCTCCTGCTCAATAAACGGATTCAAATAAGCCACCGCCTGCTTCATCACCCGGGCAGACTTAACCACCTGCGGCAGAAACATTTTGCCGGAACCAAACAGGTCTCCTACCACGTTCATGCCATCCATCAGCGGCCCCTCAATGACGTGAAGCGGCCGTGGGTACTTCTGCCGGGCCTCTTCGGTATCCGCCACGATGAATTCCGTGATGCCGCGCACCAGGCTGTGCTGAAGGCGCTGCTCAACGGTACTTTCCCGCCAGGCGAGATCTTTGACTACGGCGCGGCCACCTACATTCTTTAGGCTTTCCGCCAGATCGATCAGTCGCTCCGTGGCGTCAGGGCGGCGGTTGAGAATCACGTCTTCGACGTGTACGAGAAGATCCTGTGGGATGTCCTGGTACACCTCGATCATCCCCGCATTTACGATGCCCATGTCCATCCCCGCCGCGATGGCGTGGTACAGAAAGGCCGAGTGCATGGCCTCGCGGACCACGTTGTTGCCCCGAAAGCTGAAACTGACGTTGGATACCCCACCGCTGATCTTCACACCCGGGCACTGGTCTTTGATCCGCCGCGTTGCTTCGATGAAATCGACGCCGTAATTATTATGTTCATCGATGCCCGTGGCAATGGCGAAGATGTTTGGATCGAAGATGATGTCCTGGGGCTTGAAGTGGGCTTGCTCCACCAACAACTTATAGGCCCGGGCGCAGATTTCGACTTTCCGTTCTTCGGTATCCGCCTGGCCGGTTTCATCGAAGGCCATAACGACGGCAGCAGCACCGTAAGCCTTGACGAGTTTGGCTTGGCGAAGAAATTCCGCTTCGCCTTCCTTCATCGAAATGGAGTTGACGATGCATTTTCCCTGGACGCATTGCAGACCGGCCTCGATGACCTCCCACTTCGAGGAATCGATCATGATCGGCAGTTTAGCAATGTCGGGTTCGGCCATCAGTAGGTTGAGGAAGGTGACCATGGCCTCTTTGGAGTCTAGCAGGCCTTCGTCCATATTCACGTCAATGACCTGGGCCCCGCCTTCCACCTGGTGAAGAGCGACGGCCAAGGCCTCGTCGTAATCCCCGTTCATAATCAAGCGGCTGAATTTTCGGGAGCCGGTCACGTTAGTGCGCTCACCGACGTTGACGAAGTTGGTTTCGGGGCGGAGCACGAGAGGTTCCAGACCGGCGTAATTGGAATACTGCGGTAGCTCGGGGATGGACCGGGTTTTCAGTCCATCTACGGCATTAGCCATGGCAGCGATGTGGGCAGGCGTGGTACCGCAGCATCCGCCGATAAGGTTGACGTAGCCGCTAGAAGCGAAGTCTCGGATGTACTGCTGCA
This sequence comes from Neolewinella sp., assembly GCA_047626445.1. Taxonomy (GTDB): domain Bacteria; phylum Bacteroidota; class Bacteroidia; order Chitinophagales; family Saprospiraceae; genus Neolewinella. Next base: position 6,063 of record JBLHRW010000021.1, on the reverse strand, counting down.
TCTCCTCTGCATCCTGGTCGTATTCGCCCAATTCGTTGGGTAGACCGGCGTTAGGGTAGGCATGGACATTACACTCGGCCACTTTGGCGAGGGCGGCGAGGTGGGTGCGCATTTCCTGCGCGCCAAGCGCGCAGTTTAGACCGACGCATAAGGGGTCGGCGTGGGCGATGCTGTAATAGAAAGCTTCTACCGTTTGGCCGGAGAGGGTACGGCCGGAGGCGTCGGTGATCGTACCGGAGATGATGACCGGCAGTTCGCGATCGAGAACCTGGCGGACACGTTCGAGGGCGAATAGGGCGGCTTTGGCGTTGAGGGTATCGAAAATAGTTTCGATGAGGATGAGGTCGGCGCCGCCGTCGGCCAATCCTTTGATCTGGGTTTCGTAAGCATCGGCCAGCTGGGTGAAGGTGATGGCGCGATAGCCGGGGTCGTTCACGTCGGGGCTGATGCTGAGGGTGCGGTTGGTGGGGCCGACGGCGCCGGCGACGAAGCGGGGCTTGGCGGGGTTACGGGCGGTGTAGGTATCGGCCGCTGCGCGGGCGACGCGGGCGGCGGCCACGTTCATCTCGTAAACGATGTGCTCGGTGCCGTAGTCCTCCTGGGCGATGGTGGTACCAGAGAAAGTGTTGGTTTCGATCACGTCAGCGCCCGCCTCCAGGTACAGTTCATGGATCTCTTGAATCACGTCTGGACGGGTTAACACCAGCAGGTCATGGTTGCCCTTCAGGTCACTGGGGTGATCTTCAAAATAGCCCGTTCGGTAATCTTGCTCCGTGAGCCCATAGCCCTGGATGAGCGAGCCCATGGCACCGTCTAAAACTAGAATGCGTTGCTGGAAAATTTCGCGAATAGATAGACTGGACATAGACTTAGTTTTGTGGGGACTCAAAGATAAGAATGAGGGCTGACTGACTAAGCCTGCTGAACGCTAAATATCAAGATTGGATTGGGTGGTATAACCGATGGCTGAAGGGGTTTAATTCCTTGGACGCTTAGTTTGACTTTACTACTTTTCTAGCCAAGAAGTGAAATCCCGAGGACCAGTATATTAAGGTATCTAACACCATCAAGTATGCTCACATTGCCCCCGATATTTCAACACCTAATATCGTTATTTTCGCCGACCTTCCGCAAAGACGTGTGGCCTAAAGTACAATTACTCATTACTGCCGCAATAGCCAGTCGTTGGTAAGGGCTGCCGCTTGCGCAGCGGTACGGTCAACCTACAGGGGCGGATGGACAACCGAATTCCGCTTAATCCTTCCGGCTTGACGGCAGGTCATTATGTTTGGCGGCTGACTACCCCGGATGAGGAAAGGTTTGGGCGTAAGTTGATCAAATGAGGAAGTAGAAGGTGCGCGGCCGCAGGTACAAGGAAAGGTTTTTAGGAGCAGATTGTTTTGAATCGCAGATTACGCTGATTCACACAGATTCCCCAGCCCGTAATCCCCGTAGATTAGCGTAATCCATCCTAATCTGTGATTCCATATTGCCTGTTACCTGCCACAAAAACTCCCCCATGATCAACCTTAAGTTGACCTCCGAATACCCGTATTTGATTCAATGCTTGACTTGGAGTAGCTAACGGACCCAAAGCCTACCTACCCCTCCAAAACAGCCCCCAAAGTCAGCTCATGCCGCACCATCCACTCACTAAGATCACCCCAGTTTTCGCCGTCGATGATGAGGTCACTGCCTTCGACTTTTCCGAGAACGGTAAAGCCGACGCCATGCTCGCGTAGGAAATCTTCCACAGCAGCAGTCTGGGATTCATCAGCAGATACGACAACGCGGCTCTGCGCTTCGCCGAACAGGTAGGCGTCTTTGCGGAAAGCTTTGTCAGTGTCGACGGTGTAACCGTGTCCACCGTCGATGGCGGATTCGGTGAGGGCCTGGAAAAGACCACCGTCAGATACGTCGTGCGCAGACTTGATGAGTTCGCTGCGGATAAGACCAGAGATGGCCTTGTGCAGTGCTTGCTCGTCCTCCAGCTCGAAGTGTGGAACCGTGCTGTGCTCCACGCCGTGGATGCGGCGAAGATATTCGCTACTGCCGATGTCGTCCTTGCTATCGCCGATCAGGTAGATGGTATCCCCCTGGTCTTTGAAGTTGGAGGTCATCCGGTACTTTAAATTGTCCAGAATACCTAGCATACCGATGGTCGGGGTTGGGTAAACGGGCTCAACGCGGCCACCTTCGTACTGGCTCTGGTTGTAGAAGCTGACGTTGCCGCCGGTCACCGGTGTGCCGAAGGCACGACAGCCGTCGCCCATGCCCTTAATGGCATTGACGAACTGGTAGAAGGCTTCCTTATTGTAAGGGTTACCAAAGTTGAGGCAGTTGGTGATCGCCACCGGCTCGGCGCCGGAGCAAACGATGTTCCGGGCAGCTTCCGCTACGGCGATCATCGCACCTTTATAGGGGTCGGCGTAAACGTAGGTCGAATTACAATCCGTGGTAACGGCAAGCGCTATGTCAGTACCTTTTACCCGGATGAGGGCTGCATCGGAAGGAAGGTTTTCGGACATGGAGTTGGTCCGGACCGTTCCGTCGTACTGATCCGTCACCCAGTTCTTTGCCACCAGGTTGGGGCTGATGAACAGTTCTTCGGCCGTGGCCTTCATGTCAGTTGGTACGGGGATGTCTTCGGCCTTAAAGGCGTCGATCTTGTCCATATACTTCGGCCGGGCCGTTTCGCGCTCGTAGACAGGAGCACCGCCACCTAAGACCAGTGGTTCGGAAGGCACATCGGCAACGAGTATACCTCCAGCGTAGAAATGCAAACGGCCAGTATCGGTCACTTCACCAATCTCTTCACATTCGAGGTCCCACTTATCGAATACGGCGAGGAGTTCAGCTTCCATGCCTTTCTTACAAACGATCAGCATCCGTTCCTGGCTCTCACTGAGCAGGATTTCCCAAGGCTTCATGTTCGCCTGGCGGGTAGGAACTTTGTCGAGGTCGATGCGCATCCCTGTGCCGGACTTGGCCGACATTTCGGAGGTAGAACAGGTAATGCCCGCGGCACCCATGTCCTGCATACCTACAACAGCACCGGTTTTGATGACCTCAAGGCTGGCTTCCAGCAGGAGTTTCTCCTGGAAAGGGTCACCAACCTGCACGGCTGGCAGATCGTCGGCACTGTCCTCCGTCAAATCGGCGGAAGAGAAGGTCGCACCATGGATACCGTCCTTGCCGGTTGCCGAGCCCACGATGAAGACGGGGTTGCCCGGGCCATCGGCGGCAGCACTAACGGTTTCGCCGTGCTTTACGATGCCGACAGACATGGCATTGACCAGAATATTCTGGTTGTAACTTGGGTGAAAAACTACTTCCCCACCAACTACCGGCACGCCGAAGCAGTTGCCGTAGTCGCCGATCCCCCGCACAACACCGTCAACCAAGTGCTTGGTATGCGGCAGCGACGGATCACCGAAGCGAAGGCTATTCAGAGACGCAATTGGGCGAGCGCCCATGGTGAAGATGTCGCGGTGAATGCCGCCAACACCAGTTGCCGCCCCCTGATAAGGTTCAAGAGCAGAGGGGTGGTTGTGGCTTTCAATTTTGAAGGCACAGGCCAATCCGCCACCAATATCCACGAGCCCGGCGTTCTCTTCCCCCGCTTCCACCAGCACCCGTTCGCCTTCCCGGGGGAGGGTCTTCAGCCACATGATGGAGTTTTTGTAAGAGCAATGCTCTGACCACATGACAGAGAAAATACTCAGTTCGTTGAAGTTGGGCACGCGGCCCATAATCTCCAGAATCTTGTCGTATTCAGCGGCGGTTAAGCCAAGGCTTTTTGCTACTTCAACGTCTGCTAATACTTCGTGGGCTGCCGCCATGGGGAGGGTCATTTTGAGTAAGCGGCAAAGATAGTCAAAGAGTCAAGCAGTCAGGGAGTCAAGCCGCCAGAAAGTCAAAGAGCCAAACAGTACAGATACTGCTTGACGCTTTGACTACTTTATTTTCTGACTGCCTGACTTACAAATCCCGCAGAGAATTCCGATCCGTGATCACATCCCGAAGTTCCCGCAAAAACTCTACCTGACCGGTGGAAAGGCGATGCTTAAGGGCATCCTTGATGGTAACGAAGGCGCCTTGCTCAATGTCTTTGAGGCGCTCGGCCAGTTCACCGGACTCTTCGTAAAGCATTTGCTTCAGCGAAGGAATTTCGTGCCAATCACCTTCAACGGCCACGGCTTCTTCCTGATCTGCATTGGGTTCCAGTTCGATTAATTCGTCGCGGCAGTCCATATCCACTTCACCGCCGGGCAGCCCCCATTCGTCTGACTGACGGGTCATAAAGACCTCAAGGCCACGCTCACGGAAGCGGTAAATAATTAGGGAAGCAGTTTTACGTAAACCCATGGTATTTAGTCTAGGAGACTTATTGTCTGGTAGTTCGGTAGCGGTAGATATTTACCGCAAGTTCTGATAAAGTAACGAACTTTCACCAAAATCGTTCACGAGCAAAGGTACGGCTTCGGGCGCAAGTACAAGTTGTAGCGGTTTTCCGGACGAGTATAAACATGCTATTAGGGGAAGCGTCTAATTCGAGTTGCCTGACTAATTTCACGAGCAGTAGCAAGCTGTTTCTTGCGGCAGCAAGTATTTGACTACCGATTACACAACTAATAAGGCGCGGCCGCAGGATGCAAAGGAAGTTATAAGGCAAGGAATACCGACCGATCTTCGTTAAAAGTAAGGGCCTGCGGATCATCCGCAGCTTTCCCCGTCGGACGACTACGCTTCGACACCGGAGGCGTAGTTGGGCGCCTTAGGATGGTTCTGACGACCTCGCCTCCGAGCCGTCCGACCGCCTTCGCCGACGCTCCGAGCGGCCCGGCGGCCTCCGGCTCGTAAATCCCTGCTTAACTTTACACCCTACCATAAGCTCAGCCATATGCGTTTCTTCCCTTTCCTCCTTTTGTCCCTGCTTCCTTTCTTGCTTCCGGCCCAATCTCCCGCTACAGAATTACTCGGCGCCTGGGAATCGACCTTTATGGACAGCGAGGGCCGACGCTCTAAGCTAACGATGACCATCGTTGACGGTTTTATGGTCATGACGGCCTATAACGCAGATAGTGGGGAGTTCATTGCTACCCTCGGCGGGCGCTGGCGTGCCGATTGGGACAACTTCAGCATCACCTATGAATTCGATTCTTCGGACTCCACCCAGGTTGGCGGCGTTGCTACCATGCCTTATAAGCTAACTGGATCCGTCCTGATTTTCAATGAAGACAAATTCTGGACCCGGGTGGATGACGGCACTCCCGGCGGCCTTGCCGGTGCCTGGGAGATCATCGGTCGTAAACGGGACGGTACCATGCAGGACCTCACCAGCCGGCGAACGGGCCCTAGTAAAACCATGAAAATCATGTCTGGAAAACGCTTCCAGTGGATTGCCTTCAATACCGAAACCAAGCAATTCTCGGCCACAGGCGGAGGTAGTTACTCCACCAACGAAGACGGCCTGTACATCGAAAAGATCGAGTTCTTCAGCCGGGACCCGGCGCGTGCCGGCCAGCAACTGAGCTTTGATTTCAAACTGGTTAATGGCGATTGGGTCCACCGGGGTTTCAGTACAAAGGGGGACCCTGTTCATGAGGTTTGGAGTTTGCGGAAGTAGGTTTTAGGGGGGGGTATCCACTAAGGGACGCCGTATAAATAACTTACTGGTTTTTGACCTGACGCTTTTGTTCTCGCCGTTCTTGAAAGATTCTTTGCATAGCCGTAGCTACGGAAATAATTTTTAAGAGCGGTGAGGGCAAAATAAGGCGGTCAAGAAGCATGGTTTATTTATTTCGCGTCCCTTAGTGATGAATTCCGATAAATCACACGTGTCTCAGTAAAGATGCTACGCTCGGAGGTGAGCCCTGCCCGCTACCCTCCCCTGCACCTGCGCGCCGTCGCCCAAAAAACACCCTGCACTTAACGAAAATTAGTTTCATATTCCCGGCCATCTTACTACCTTACGGTTTGTGAAAAACCCAGTTATGCGCAAAGGCACTATTTTGATTAAAGGCGGCACCATCGTCAACCGCGGCACCCGCACTGTTTGTG
>JBLHRW010000020.1:0-24452 GCA_047626445.1 Neolewinella sp. | reverse complement strand
CGGAGCGTGAATTTCCAGGTTGATGCGAAGCGATCAATCTAAAAATTGACCTCCGAGCGTCCGCACTTGGTCTTTTAGCCCTTGATTCGCGTTAGTAGTCTTTTAATAGGTATGGGTACGCACTTGGATGCTCGCTGTACTCGTCATTATACGGCCTCCGGCCTCGGTAGGTTGATAGATGCGCTACGCGCTTGGTAGATTGATAGCGCTACCGCAAGAGGCAGCTCGCTGCGCTCGTCCGCCTCTCTCCCGGAAAAGAATAATTCTTCGCCAGAGGTTTCCAACAAGCCTCAATGATTTTCATGCTATTCATTAGCCTCCCAAAGTCAGCGCTGAGGAGTACGTGTTTGTACTACTGGACGAAAGCGCGGATGGTGGGAGGTTGGCAAAATCCAAACCGCAGCATTTTAAAACAAATTAGATTAATTTAATGAAATTAAAATTTCTTCTTATGTTTGCCGTCCAATGGCAAAAAATACCCTGACCGAGCGCTTCATTCAAAATACTGTTGCGGAACGCCTTAATAAGGAGTACTACCGTCGCGAACCCGCTTATGTCAATACGGAAGTCTATACCCAGCTGAAAAGAGCTGACGTATTTATTGCTTTTATGCGTGCACGCAAGCGTCCGTACGTAATTGTGGTTGAGGCTAAAAGCAGAACCACCATTCACCAGTTGAAGCTGAAGGAAGAGCCCCGGCGGATCCGGTGGGCAGGCCGTGGAGTGGCCATTGCCCTAATTGTCGGTCTTTCTGCCACCCTTGGCTATCAGTGGTACTTCAATGCCATGAACACGCTGCTGCTACTAGCCGTTTTTGTATTGGGCTCGTCGTTGATCTCCTCAATGATCCGACGTTTAGCGCTGAGTTCGTTGGGGTCGATCTCGGCAATAGCGCAATTAGGCCGCTACCCTGCGAACGAAAAATGGATTGCTGTGGGGGAGGATACTTTTGCTCGTCCGGAGGAATATGAGGTACTGAAGCGCCAGTGTCGAAAAAATGGCCTCGGCCTACTTGTCGTCACCGAAAAAGGAAAAATACGTCGAATCCTAATTCCGGAACCTCGCCACGCGTTTAACGATTACCTCAGCGATTACGGTAAGCGAAAGTCTATCCTGGCACAAATCGACAAGCGGCCAGACTATGGCCCTACCCCACCGGAACGGGCCAAGCAGCGGCGGCAGGTCCTGAATGGTGCCGTTTTACTTGCCGTGGTCGGTTTATTGGCCTTGCTGGGCTACGAAGACCGCGTCAGACCGATAGTCCCGGATCCTTTTGCCGACAGCTACCCCATTGGAGCGCCAACGAGCGTGCTGGATGTGCGCGTGCCCGTTCAGGGAGACGAGCTTCGTCAGCGTAAGGATACCGGAATTCCTTTCCCGGAACAAGAAGGTACCGCATCCGGTGATGTTTCTGTTGATGATGCAGCAGGCGGCGCGGACGCAGGTACCGTGGCAGTTGGAAGGCAAGGTGCCACCGGGCCGGATTGTTCCTCCCTGGTGATCGACCGTCGTTCGTTCATCGTAGTGGACGCCATCCTCAACCCTGAGAGTGCAAAGGCTCGATTAGCGGAGCTCTCTGCCGCCGGTATCCCGGGGATGCAGCGCATCTCCACCGACTGCCTCAACAGCTGGCCGGCCCCCGGCCGCGAGACCCTATATACAGGTATTCTTTACCCTAATCGCCCCGCGGCGGCGGCGGCGGCACGTGCCTACAACGAATTGCTACAGGCTAAGGGGATGGACGCGGCCTATGGCAAGGCGGTTAAAGTCCGACCTGGATAGTGTATTGGTCTGTTGGTCTGTTGGTCTGTTGGTACAATTTCCCCGTCGCTCAGCGGGTTTAACCCATAGCCCAATCGCATATTACAATCAATGGCAAAAGGTCATACACTAACGAACAAATTTCTACCTTCGCCCAAAATAAGGCCTGAACCTGTATGGCAACCGTAATTAGCTTACTGAATCACAAAGGCGGCGTTGGTAAAACGACGAGCGCTATTAATATTGGCGCCGGGCTCGTAGAGCTCGGCAAGCGCGTCCTGCTCGTTGACCTCGACCCGCAAGCGAATCTCTCTCTTTCCCTTGGTATTCCACGCCAGCCGGTGACCATTTATGAGAGCATCATGGGAGAGAGCGATCTTTCTCCTTTCGTCGTCAGGGAGAACTTCCACGTGATCACCTCCAGTCTGGATCTTTCCAGCGCGGAGATGGAATTGGTCAATGAAGCCGGTCGGGAGTTCATCCTGCGCGAGCTTTTTGCCGGCGTTGATGAAGATTACGACTTTATCATCATCGACTGTCCTCCAAGCCTGGGGCTCCTCACGCTTAATGCGTTGACGAGTAGCCAGCAGGTGATCATCCCACTTCAAACCGAATTCCTGGCATTACAGGGCTTGGCCAAGATCAAGCAGGTAATCCAGAAGGTAAAACTCCGTCTTAATAAGGACCTCCACATCAGCGGCGTACTGGCAACAATGTATGACAGTCGGAAAGTCCTTAATCGTGATGTAGTTGAAACCATCAAAAAATACTTCGGCCCAATTCTGCTAAAAACTTATATCCGGGATACTGTCGCTTTAGCGGAGGCCCCTGCCAGCCGGCAAGACATATTTTCCTACTCTCCCTCCAGTAACGGTTCCAAAGATTATATGGCCGTGGCTAAGGAAGTAATTGATCGGACGGAAAACCCAATCCACCTCCGGGAACGTTCAGATAAGACAACACCAAAAACCTAAATCCTTAACCGATGGCTAAAAAGCGCTTCACCGACGATCTTTTCGGGCTCTTTGAAGAGCCCACGCCCCAGCCCGAAAAGCCGGCATGGGAAGCTGCCGCCGCACCAGAGGCCACCTCCGGCAATTCGGAAGAACGCGTTGAAGTAAACGTGCCCACCGTCAACGACCGAGCCCGCAAGAAGCTCTCCAGCAAAAAGTTTACCGCCGACCTCGACGCCTTCCTCAGCGAAAGCTTCGAGCGGGAAAACGTTGCTCCTTCAACTTCCCCTGCACCTGCGGCCGCGCCCACCTCCGAAGGAAACAGCGCAGCTAAAAACGCGCCCCGCCCCCGTCGCCGCACAACAGGCCTCGACCTGCTCATCCGCTCTACCGTAGCCGATGAAGACCGCAGCAGCACCGATGGCAACACCGCCGAGACCAAGCGCGTGACCCTGATTTTTAAAAAAAACCACCTTTCCGAACTCAAAGACGAGGCGAAGGGCCGTGGGATGTACCTCAAAGACGTGGTACAGGAAATGGTGGCTAAGTATTTGGAAGAAGAGGGGTAGAAACTAGAAACTAGGGAAGTAGAAACTAGGAGCTGGTGGTCCATCAGCCTCCCATAAATTGTCGTAGCCTTACCCAACCGCCCGACTAGCGAACAAAATTTCGCTGATAAGCGTGTGTACAACATAACCTTCCCCGCATCTTACCGTTATATTGTCCTGCCTGTTGTCACAAACGATCCGAGATGCGTCTATCCCTATACCTGCTGTGTACCTTTTTTACTGTCGGCCTTTTTGCCCAGACTTCCCAGGTGGAGTTCGGCAAGAATAGGGTCCAGTACCATAAGGACTTCGATAGTTGGGAGCAATATGAATCAGACAACTTTATTACGTACTGGTACGGCGAAGGCCGGGACCTCGGGCAATCGGTCGTTCAGATAGCGGAATATGACTTTGGCTACATTCAGAAAATGCTGGAGCATCGGATGAACGAAAAGGTTCAGCTGATCGTGTACCGCGACGTGACGGACCTGAAGCAAAGCAACATCGGCAGCGAAGAAGTCTTTACCCTACCCGGCACCCAAAACCTCGGCCGCAGTGCGAGCTACATTTCGGCGACACAGACCAAATTTTTGGGCAACAAGGCCTTCGTCTACTTCAATGGTGACCATACCGACCTGCGAAGACAGGTAAGGGAAGCGATGGCCAGTGTGTACATCGAGCACATGCTTTACGGTTCTTCCGTTCAGGAAGTGGTACAAAATGCCGTATTACTCAACCTTCCGGTATGGTTTAAGAGCGGCCTGGTGTCTTACCTCGGCGAGGACTGGAATACGGAAAAAGACGATCAGTTACGGCATTTATTGACCAGTGGCGAATACGAGACTTTCCGGGACCTTGCTGCGGAGTATCCACAGTTGGCCGGTCATTCCTTCTGGAACTACGTGGCGGAGAGCTTCGGCAAACCGACGGTCTCTAACCTCTTGTACCTAACGCGCATCAACCGCTCCGTCGAAAATGGTTTCCTGTACGTGTTGGGTAGCAACTACGACAACATCCTTTTCAACTGGGGGGAATATTACCGCAACCGCTACACGGAAGAGATGGCCGGCCGGGCACAGCCCAGCGGGACGGAAATTCTCATCAAAAACAAACGCAAGCTCCCGATCACCAACCTGAAGGTCAGCCCCGATGGTACCAAGATCGCCTATGTCTTGAATGAGATCGGCCGCTACAAGGTCTATTTACAGGACCTACAGACCGGGGAGCGCGAAGTAATCTTCAAAGGAGGCCAGCGTAACCTACTGCAAGCAACCGATTATGATTATCCGTTCCTTGATTTCTCGCCGAGCAATCAGGAGTTGGCTGTTCTCTACGAATTCCGGGACAAGATCAAATTGATTCGCCGGGACCTTAATACCGGAGAGGACGTCTCGGAGGCTTTTGCCGTCACCCTCGACCGGGTCTTCAGCATGGCCTACTCCGATCCCGGTCGGATGATCATAACGGCCAGCACCCAAGGGCGGAGTGATCTTTTCTACTACGTTCCGGGACAGCGACAGCTACAACGGATCACTAACGATTTCTGGGACGACCTTGATGCTGTCCCCGTTAACATTCGCGGCCGCCAGGGCGTCGTCTTCGCCAGCAACCGGACCGGACTGAAGCTCGAATCCAGCCGACTGGACACGGTGCTTCCCATCGGGGACTTCGACTTGTTCTACTATGACCTGGATGGTAAGCCGGGAGAACTCGTCCGAATTTCCGAAACTCCCTTCGGCGACGAAGGCCAACCAGCCCCTATTGACGGTACCCACTTCAGTTTCCTCTCCGACGTCAGCGGCATCATCAACCGTTACCAGGCGCACCTGGAAGACTACATCGACCACTACGAAAAGACGATCTACCTCAACGATGGCAGCGAGATCACGCTGCACGCAGACAGTATGTTGACCACGCTAGACACTGCGTTGATCGATTCCATCAACGTCTTCCCCATCATTAAAGAACGGGCCGTGGTGGAAGCGGTTACCAATCTGGGGCGGAACATCGACCAGCAAGATGCCAGCGGCAAGCGGCCGTTCGGGGTAGAAGCATTTGTTACCGATGATGGTCAGATGGTCCGTAGTTTTGCCTTCGACACAACGCTCAACGTGCGGGTATCGCCCACGAAGTTTCGCCAACGCAGCTACCTGGCTGCTGGCCAGGCCGTCCCTGTCTTCTCTAGCCCAGGCAACCCGGCAGGAGGTGGCCTCATTGCCCCTAATAAGGCAAATCCTGATGCTCCGAACAACCCAGGGGAGGAGGAAGCCTACATGTTTCAGACTCGCTTTGATGACTTCGTAGATCCACCCGCCCCTGAGGTGATACCGGAGCCGGAAAATATTCTTTTCCGCGAGCCCACCACGAGCGAGAATAAGGTTGCCCCCGCAGGTACTGATTCGACGGGCCTGCGTCCTAATCTTACGGTGGTGACTTCTCCTCAGGTTCGGCGGCAGAACCGGCCGGTCAACAACCTACTGCGTGGTGAACGTCCGATATCGGAACTGAACCGGACTTACAAGTTTATCCGGGGCAGGATCAAGCCGTCCAGGCTGACCTTTCGGGTCAATTATGTAAAAACAGAAGCAGACAACGATCCGCTGTTTGCCGGACTAAATAATTTTTCCGCCAACCCGGATGGATATACCCGCCAACCGCTCGGTATTCTTTTCAAGGGGAACATCATTGACCTTTTTGAGGACTACACCATTGAAGGAGGAGTACGTGTACCTACCAGTTTCAACGGTACGGAGTATTTCGCCACAGTCCAGAACCGTAAAAACAGGCTGGATAAGATCTTTTCGGTTTATCGCCGTAACCGGCGGTTGGAAGAAGGCTTCTTCGACATGCTCCGCCCCAACGCTCCACGGCTCGTGGAAGAAAACACCCTACTGGCACAGTTTGGTGTTCGCTATCCACTCGATGTCTTCCGCTCCTTGCGAGCTACGGCCACTATTCGTCGGGACCGGGTCCAGACATTGCCCACCGAGTTGGCAGCGCTGCAAAGCACGCCCGACAACCAACAGCGCATTGGTGCCCGCCTGGAATACGTATTCGATAATACCCTCAACCTGGCGACTAATTTGCGGATGGGCACCAGGTATAAGGTCTATACTGATTTCTATAAAAGCTTCAACATTAATTTTGGCGGAGACGAAGAAACCGGATTCGAACCCGGTTTTTTGGGCATCGTAGGTTTCGACGCAAGACATTATCAACGCCTCGACAAACGTAGTATCCTGGCTATTCGCCTGGCCGGCTCAACTAACATCGGCGGCCAGAAACTCCTCTATTACCTGGGCGGAGCGGATAACAGCCTGCTCAATAATTTCAACAGCTCCATCCCTACCCCTCAAACCGGAGACTTTGTCTTTCAGGATCTGGCAAATCCTTTGCGCGGCTTCGACGTCAACATCCGTAATGGCAGTACCTACTTACTTAGTAATGCAGAGTTAAGGATTCCTGTATTCAACTATCTTTTCCGGAACCTTCGCTCTAAGTTATTACGTGACTTCCAAGTTATATCGTTCTTCGATATTGGCACCGCCTGGGCTGGTTCCGATCCGTTTGACGAAGACAACCCGGTTAACATCACTACCTACCCGGATCCTAACCAGCCCGGAGATAACGTTACCCCGATCACGGTCCGGGTACGCCGCTTCCGGGACCCGGTAATTTACGGCTATGGTTTCGGCGCAAGAACAACTGTATTTGGATACTATATCCGGGCCGACTATGGCTGGGGTGTGGAGACGGGGTTGCGGCAGCAGGGTAAATTGCATTTGTCGTTAGGGTATGATTTTTAAATACTACCTCCCCAAACCCTCTAACCGCCGCTCCCGCACAATCTGAGTCCAGGCTGCTTCGACACCTTTTTTAGGGGTATCCCGGTAGTAGATATAGCTGACCTCACGGGCAAAGGGTGTAGCGGTGCTATCTATCAGCGTCACGTTTTTGAAATAATCGGACTCCCCATTCGGGGTGTCCCGGACGACAATCTGACGATCAAAGGTGATCTGCTCCGGCACCCAAAGCAGGAAGCTGGCATCAAAAGACGCGGCTTCCGGCAGGTCGTATTTTTTTCGGTAAAAATTCAGCGCGCCGGCTTCGCCATAGTGCCCACCTTCGATCATGCACTTGGCCTGTGCCTCCGGCGGAAGGCTGTGGTAGAATTTGGCCACTTTAGCCACCATTTCTTCCCAGCCGTGCATATCGGCATAGTCCTGGCTAAGGTCGTGGATGGTACCGTCTTCCCAACGCATTCCGACGTTGAGTCCGTAATTATCCCGCATGTACACCCCATAGTCTTGCATGGTTTCTACCGGAAAAACCGGCAAGCCGAAAGGAATGGTAAAAAGATTGAGCAGCAGGAGTGGGGTTAACCACCAGCTTTTTGCCCCCAGTAATTCGGCCCAAAAACAGCCCCCAGCGGCGAACAAAACGGCATAGGCACCAAAAGTGTAGTAAGCCTTTCCACTTAGCAACAACAACAGCACGATCAGCAACAAATAAGCGAAGCCCAACGATCGGTATGGCTTCAGTTTTTTGGACTGTAACAGAAATACCAGCCCGGGCAGCCAGATGATAATACTCAGTGCGTGAAAAATAAACTGTGGCAGCAGGAAATCGGCTGCGGACATATTAACCAGTTGAGTCTCTGACAATTCCCGCATATGGGACACCACAGGAAAGTCATAGCTGAACTGCCACCACAGATTAGGCAGCCACATCAGCAGCGCGATGCCGGCGGCACGCCAACAATACTTGCTGGTCAGCATTTTCCGTTGCGGCGTAAGCAAGATGCCACCCAACAAGCCGGCCAGGTAGAACACCACACTGTATTTGGTCAGTAGCGCCAAACCAGTGACTGCTCCGAGGATGTACCAATCTTTTGCCCGCCGATGGTTGATCACCCGCACCCAGGCCAACCCGATCAGCAGCCAGCAAAATTGATTAAAACTTACGGGCTGAAATAAGTGGTTGGAGCCAAGAAAAACCGGGGAGAGTAGCCAGCCGGCACCCGCCAGAAACTGTGCCCGGCGGTCACCTCCAAACTCCCTTACCAGTTCGAAGATCAGCCAGATACTGAGCAGGCCCACCAGCAGCACGGGCAGCTTCGCCGCCCAGAGGGTCCCTCCAAGAATCAACTGGCTGATGCCAGCCACCCACCCGATAATAGGAGGGCCTTCCATATATCCCCACATAGGGTGGTGCCCTTCGGCGAGGTAGAGAAATTCATCCCGGTGGAGGCCGTACCCACTGAGGATGGCGGCGAGGTGGAGGAAGATCTTTATGGTCAGCAAGACCACCAGACCTTTGACAAAAAGGGATGGTTTAGCGGCGGTATGGGTCATATAGTGGATTCTGAGATGGCTAAAGATGCCATCTCTTCACGCACTACACGTAATTTCCACCTTACTTTTTACGCATTCAGCGCTAATTCACCGTCGATTACTTGATCGTCAGTTTCCCTCCCGTATTCACCATTTTCCCAATCTGCTCCTGAAAATCCTTTCGCTTATTTTTGAAAGGAAATGGTTGATCTGGTACTGGAACACCGAGAAATTGGCACAGTGGCTCCCAGCCTTCACTTATTTCGAAATCCAGCAGGTCTTGGGCGGGGACGCTGGTGCGTACTTCGTTTTGGAAAGCAAGGTAACGGGCAATAGTTTTCTCCTTGTCCAAAAACTCACCGCCATAGTGTCGTTGCAATAGGTAAACGTTCACCAGCTCCAACGCACCACCGATGCTTTGGAACTTCGGTGAATCCTCCCCCTTCAACCTCATTTGCTCCTTTGCTTCCGGCGACTGCGGCACAGCAGCGTAGATGGTCCGCAGCAAACTTTCGTACCAGGCCTCCGGATCACGGTCCGTAAGGATAAATTTCAGTCCTGGGTACCGATCGCCCAACTCCTTGTAGAGCAAACAACCGGGAAAATCCGTACTGCTTTGGTAATCGGCAAAAAGATCATCAAAATCCACTTGGCCCGTTTCGAAGAACTCCACCCATTGGGCCGTTTTCACCGGATCGGCAAACAACTCCTGCATGTGGGCACATTGCCCGAAACCAAGCATTTGGAGTGCAACTTTAAGCGAAGATGTTCCCGTGCGTGGGGCGCCTACGCCCAGAATTTTCAATGACATAATAGTTTAGTTAAAACAGCTTGTTTATTGAGTAATCAAGTGATAGCGTTCCCCCCGGAATACAATATCGAACTGTCCCCAGCTTTTTTCTTTTGTACCGCTGGCATCCTTAAAAAAGAGATCAGCTTCAAAAACGACTTCGTTATCGGGGTAAGTTACTTCCACCATTTTGGCGTGCCCTGGTTTACCACTTGCCCGCACGTTGCCGGAGGTGATTAACCGATTGCCATTCGGCAGGGCGTCCACGTCACTTGTAATGGGAGAATACATCTCCAGGCCCCGTTCTTTGCCGTATTGCCACACCTGAGTAACGGTACGGTTAGCTTCATCTATTTTAAATTCTACCGCTCTAGAGTAGGACGGATCACTTTTAAAGTTTCGGCGTAGCCCATTATCAAATAGTAAGACGTTGCCATTGGCCAATACGCTAAGGGCATGCTGGCCGGTAGGCCAGTCGAAGTCTGCAGCAGATACTCGTCCTTGTTGAACCTCTCCCGGATAGTAATCGCCGTTCTTATCGGCAGCGGCCAAAAGGTAGTCCGTAGTCATAAGTCCTTTACCGTCAAACCCCGCCTGCCCCCAGGCTACGTGTGGCCCCAGTATCCACCGGAGCTGATCGTCTGGGCCGATTTTGGCTACCCCCTGGTTCCGCCCGGAGACGAGGAGAGAATTATCCTGCGGGTTGATAGCAACGGAATTGACGTGAAACCAATCGGTGGAAAAATCCATTCCGTAATCCGCCGGGAATACCTGGCGGTCAACTTTAAAGTATTTGCGCAAATCCCACTCTTTGGCTGTGCGGTTCCTAAGTCGGTCCCACATCAACACATGGTCAAAACGCGTAGGCTTCTTTTCACCGTCGACCAGGATATAGCTGTCTACTTTAGACCCGCCCATCAGCAACATCCCGTTGGTCATTTCGATGACGTCGTGGTTCCCGGCATTGCCCCACATCTGTTCTTTTTTTACCGTCTTACCAAGGTCATCCACTTCGATCAGGTCGATCCAGTCGAGGTACAACCAATTTCCGTTCTTCAGTCGGTAGGTGGTATAAGTGATCTGCCCCTGCTCGCTCATGTCCATAAACCAGCGGATGGCCCCCTGATTGTCAAACATCACGGAATATGGTAGAAACTTGCCATTATTGGCCAACAGGAGTTCGACCAGGTGCAGCCCCGGTTCCATTTTGTCCTGCTTCAGGCTGGTCACTTCAATGGACGGGAAAGTAATGGGCAGCGGCGCTGTTTCAATGCTGACATTGCCCTCATATACCTTACCTGCCTCCGTAGTAAGGGTAAGGCTCACCTTGTTTTCCTGGCCCGGGTACAGGCCTAGAACGGATATCGTCCGAGTCTTGGCGTAATCGGGAAACGTCTCTCCAAGTGGGCTTTCCCCTTCAACGGTATAGGTTAACTTACATGGTTCTTTGGTCGCTATTTCAAGCGACGCGCCCAGCGGAACCCGTCCGTGAGGATTCAGTGATACGTTGAGTGGTTTTTCCAGGACTTCGTCGATGGGGTCCGCCCCGTTACCACAGGAATTCAGACTGAGCAAGAAAAGAACTGCCAGAATAGAAAGAAGATGACGTAGATCCATTGATATCAGGTGGTAATGCAAGTGTACACTCAATTAGAGAAATGAATTCTCAAAAGTAAAGGTACCCTGAAATACGACCAGTCATTGTTTAATGTCCGTCATTTTCCTTTTCTGTGGGCCTCTACCTGACTGGACGGAGTCAGGCTCACCTAATTTAAATGATTCCCGCTTCGACCAATACCCCCGTACCTGTCCCAAGTTTAGGTCATTCAGGTTAAGGACCTTTATGGTGCCTTGTCCGATTTCTGTGCAGGCAGTAATAGGGCCCGAGGGCCGAGACTGAAAGTGTTGGCCCCAGCTATCTTTTCGTGGATTATAGCGCCGGGTAAGAGAGTCTTTATACGCGTACCAGGTAGAAATCTAGCTTCCTTTACGCAGGTTGCAGAGGCGGCAGGCGAGCGTGAGATTACCAAAAGTGGTGGAGCCATCTTGTTTTTCACTGATGATGTGGTCAATGTGGTAAGCCGCTAAGGCGAAAGTCCGGGGCACATCGATAACCCGACTTAAGAGTTGGCTTTGTGCGGCCATAAAAGAAGCGTTGAGTGATAAATATAACGGTTTTAGGGGAGGAGTTTAGTTTCAAATGCTGGTCAGAATCTGGCGCGGACGCGGGTACGGGGGAAGAGATAAGGGAGCAATCTTGCGTCGGACGGCTCCCCCTCGACGCGGCAGGCGTTGGCCTGGAGGCCGTTGGGCGGATGAGCCTCCGAGCGGCCCGACGGCTTGTCCTAAATTGCTCCTTTGTCCTTTTCTCTGGACCTGCGGCCGCGCCCTGAAATGAATAAAAGAAGGTGAGAATAAGAGAATAGCTACCGCTGTCGCCACTCGCGGCGCTGCGCTTGTTCGCCACGGATGAGCGCCCGAAGAGCCGCGAACGGCAACTGCGGCAGCCCCTTCTCCCATTCCTTACCTTCTCCCATTCCCCATTTTCCACCCCCACTAACATTTTCACTAACAGTATTTCGCCGTTTTCCACCCCCTTTTCCACCCCTTTATGCACAGCCCTGGTGGAGAAAAGAATAGTCCGCTAACCGCCCGTTTTCGTACATTTGTGTAGAATGGCAAAAGACAAACAACAAGACCGGCGCACGAGCGGGGCCTCCAACAGTTGGAGCAACCGTAGCAGACTGCAGGAGGCTAACCTGCCCGAGTTCAGCAAGTTGCCGCCCCAAGCTCCGGACCTGGAAGAAGCGGTGCTCAGCGCCATCCTGATCGAGAAGGAGGCCATGACCAAGGTACTAGACATCCTGGTGGCCGACTCTTTTTATAAACCCGCGCACCAGGCTATTTACCGCAGCATGCGCCGGTTGTTCGAACGCAGCCAGCCCATCGACTTGCTGATGGTGATGGAAGACCTTAAGAAAAACGAGGAACTCGAACTGGTGGGTGGTGCCGCCTACCTCGCCCAACTGACCAGCAAGGTCACCAGTTCGGCCAACATCGAGTACCACGCCCGGATCGTCACGGAGAAATTCATCCAACGTGAACTCATCCGTACCAGCACCGAGGTCATTAAAGACGCCTACGAAGACAGTACTGACGTGCTGGATTTGCTAGACAAAGCCGGCAACTTCATCTTTGAGATTACCGAGCGCAATATGGGTAAGCAGGTGGCCGACATGGGCACCCTGGCCAACCAGCTACTCGAGCAGCTCACCATGCTGCGCGAAAAGGAAGACGGACTGACTGGAGTGCCTACGGGCTTCACCGAACTCGACCGGCTAACGTCCGGGTTCCAGGGCTCCGACCTCATCATCATCGCTGCCCGACCAGCCATGGGTAAGACGAGTTTCGTCCTTTCCATGGCCCGTAATGCCGCCGTGGAATACGGCCGCGGCGTGGCCCTGTTCAGCCTGGAGATGAGTGCCGCCCAGCTGGCCGGCCGTATTTTCAGTCAGGATGCAGAGGTCAACGGCCAGAAAATGCGTAACGGTAAATTCGACGACGACGAATGGGCCCGCCTGGTCGACGCCATGAACCGCATCGGCGAAGCGCCGATCTACATCGACGATACTGCCGGCATCAACGTCTTCGAGCTACGCGCCAAGTGTCGCCGCCTCAAACTGGAAAAGAATATTTCGATGGTTATCATCGATTACCTCCAGCTGATGTCCGGCGCCGGAGAATCCAATAAAGGGATGAACCGGGAGCAAGAAGTCTCCGGCATCAGCCGGGCACTGAAGGGCCTGGCCAAGGAACTGGAAGTACCCGTGATTGCGCTTTCGCAGCTCTCGCGTGCGGTCGAAACCCGGGGGGGAGATAAGCGACCGCAGCTGTCGGATCTTCGTGAATCTGGATCAATCGAGCAAGACGCCGACATGGTCATGTTCCTCTACCGCCCCGAATACTACGGCATCGAGGAAGACGAGCAGGGCAACTCACTGAAAGGTACCGCCACTGTCATCGTCGGTAAAAACCGGCACGGCGAAGCCAAAGACATTCGACTGGCCTTCCTGAGCGACTTTGCGAAATTCAGCGATCTCGACGATCCGGACTTCGACCTCCTGCCCGATTCAGCCATCCAGGCCGGCCAGCCATATGGCTCTACCACGATCCCGTCTAAGATGAATACGGACGACGAGGATATTCCCTTCTAGAAAGTGGGGGAAGAACAGAAATGATAGAATAAAGGAATGGGAGAATGGGAGAATAAGAGAATGGCTACCGCTCCTTCCACTCACGGCGCTGCGCTTGTTCGCCTGAGGCGAGCGCCCAAAGGGCTGCAAACGGTGACTGCGGCAGTTCATTCCCCCATTCCTACATTCTCCCCTTCCCCATTACCTCCCAAATAACAAACATTTGTTTTATTTCAAACATTTTTTATACGCATAAAAATTACAAACAAGCCTTAATTGGCATAAAATGAAAATATTTACACTTTTTTATGCGCAAAGTGTTGCGCAACATTGTTTGAGTGTTTATATTTGTGTCATCGCAAAACAAAACAGCTACTTTTAAACAGCAATAATAATGGCAGATATAAATAAAGAAACCGCCGCCAAGCTTAAGGCCCTTCAGATGACGATTGATCGTCTTGACAAAGCCTACGGAAAAGGCACCATTATGCGCCTCGGAGAGTCGCAGGCCGCCAATATAGAGGCCATCCCTACCGGCTCCCTCGGCCTCGACATTGCCGTTGGCATCGGTGGGCTTCCCAAAGGCCGGATCATCGAGATCTATGGCCCTGAATCTTCGGGTAAAACCACTTTGGCCATCCACGCCATTGCCGAATGCCAGAAGCGTGGTGGTATCGCTGCCTTTATTGATGCGGAACACGCCTTTGACCGCTTCTACGCCGAAGCCCTCGGTGTCGACACCGACAACCTTCTTATCAGCCAGCCCGACAACGGCGAACAGGCGCTTGAAATCGCCGAGAACCTGATCCGCTCTGGCGCAATCGACATCATCGTGGTCGACTCCGTAGCCGCCCTCGTTCCCCGTGCGGAAATAGAAGGTGAAATGGGAGACTCCAAGATGGGCCTTCAGGCCCGCCTCATGAGCCAGGCCATGCGGAAACTGACCGGCACCATCGGTAAAACTGGCTGCTGCTGTGTCTTCATTAACCAGCTGCGTGAAAAAATCGGCGTCATGTTCGGCAACCCCGAAACAACGACCGGTGGTAATGCCCTGAAATTCTACGCTTCCATGCGTCTCGACATCCGCCGTTCCGGTGCTGCCATCAAAGACAAGGAAGGCAACGTTATCGGTAACCACGTGAAGGTAAAGGTGGCCAAGAACAAACTGGCTGCGCCATTCCGCATAGCTGAGTTCGACATCATGTACGGTTCCGGAATTTCTAAGACTGGCGAAATCGTTGACATCGGCGTTGACCTGGACATCATCAAGAAGTCTGGGGCCTGGTACGCCTACGGCGACGCCAAGATCGCTCAGGGCCGCGAAGCGGCCAAGACCTTCATGGTTGACAACCCCGAGGTAGCCCTCGAGATCGAAACCAAGATCAAAAATAACCTCATGGGCATCGAAGAGGAACCAGCGCCCGCCGCCAGTAACGGCAAAGGCAAGAAGGCCGACGCTGTGGAGGTATAACCCCACGCTCTGGCCGGGAAAAATATATCCTGTCTGAACTTTGATCTGCGCCCGCGCTCCAACATGGAGTGCGGGCGCTTTTTTATGGTTAGAAAGCTCACCGACCAGTCTTCAATCGCAACTTCCTGGTTAACCTTTTGGTACAGCCGGGCGCGCTCCTGTAATCAACACCTCAAAATCCGCCCCCTTTGCAAAAAAACGGATCGCATCGATCAGCGCATTCCCTTCCAGACGTGCCTCTTCCATCAGCTTACTCTTCAACGCCTCATTACGCAAGCGATGCTTAGCCTCCTTATTAAGTGCGCTGTAATCCTCTGCCGTAAAGCTGTTAAACCAGCTTTCTTCCAGGTTCCGGTAACTGAGTTCGTGATCAATGGCCAGGATCTCTGGCTCCGGTAGATTTCCAAGCGTGACGGTACGATTAGCCTCGTCTACATCAATACTCATTTGTTCCAGGTTATACCCAACCAAAACAGTTCCCTCTACCTGAACCGTCGCACTTTTCTCAAAAGAAAGGCGAGCAGGTAAGGGAATGTAGAGAGTGACTACTTTGGTTTTTGTCGAATTGTAGAGTTCACTCACATCGCCTTCTACCGTCACCAATTTCGTGACTTTTCGAATTTGCTCCAGCAAGACCGTCGCTTCTTCATGCGTTGTCTGCCCACCAGAACTAGAGACCCCCCAGAAAACGGCCAAACCAAGCAGGAAGGCAAGCACTGCGGTAATAAGAATGGTGTAAAGGGTACGCATATGGAAGTATTTAAGACCGCAAAGCGAGTGGCAAGTACGTCGATTAAAAGGAGCGCTACCCACCTATGTTCTCTGAGTACAACGGATCGCAGCACAGAAAACTCATGCTGCTGCTGGATATTAGACCAATATCACTTGATCAATCAAATTAACCGCTTTTATAAACCTGCCTAGTGCGTCAAGATTGAAGTTGGTGCTAGTTAGAACGCCGGCAGCGCGGTGCTGGACGACCAGCTTATCAGTTATTTCTCGATGAAAGCCGTCATCGGGTACTTCAAGCCTTCGTACGTCTTCAGTACCGCCTTCACACTGCCTACATTTACCGGAGACTCGATCAATACGGGAATTTTATTCTCATCATCACTGACGTATATTTTCATTTCGTCTCCTTCCTTAAAGACGTCTCCGGCGATGAGCTGAGGGCTAAATTTCTGGGTATTGAAATGGCCTATGCCCCGAATTTTCTTCCCTTTTTCAGGTCCCAGATACTTCAGCGAAATAGGATAAACCTCCTGGTCCATCAGAATCTTTAGTGGAATCTCCTGTCCGGTTTGCATCTGGTTATAATCCAGGTTGCGCGCGTAATAAACGATCGATATCAGATCGTGCATACATTCATCGAGCGTCATTTCCTTCGAGCTGAGGTCATCACGGGTTTTGCCCCGTTGGCTGACGGCTTTACCGTCCTTCTGGTAAAAAGTGGTCCGGTCATAGCGAGTGTAACCGCCTTCGTTAATGTCCTTGATGTGGATTTTCGGGAGCAATGTCTTCTTATCCAGGTAGCTCTCGTAGTTATCCCGCACCTTATAAAACCATTCGTAACTCTCGTAAGTCCGGCCACGCACCATCACGTGGTATTGGTTCGGCAAGTCGTGCACCAGAAAAGTTACCTCACCGGCGGCCAGCCAGACGAAGTTCCAGTTATAGTAAAGCTTATAAACGATCTTCTCCCCTGGCTGGAAGGCCTTATTATCCATATCACAAACATCGGGCAACGCCAGGGGTGGATGGAATGCTTCTGGTGCTGAGGGCTCCGTTCCGAAATGAACATTTTCAGACAGCGGCGCGGTCGCAGGTGCAAAGTACGTTAGTGGCAAACCAAGCCCCTCCGCCAATCGATTGACGGGGGAAACGTTCATCAGCAAACCCAGCGGGAGCGCCAGTAAAAGAGCAATACGGAGTAGATGATTTTTCATTGATGTTTACTTTTTCTATAATTTCGAACGAACAGGAAGTACCCTGGTAGCGCTGGCAACAAAACATTAATGGCAAAGAGGCTTGTAAAAGCTGCCAACACTGCTACCGCCGCCGCCGGTTCCGCGCTTTCGCCCGTGTTCCATAACAACAGTCCCAGTTCTGTTCGGGTTACCAGGCTGAGGCCCGGAGGCAACGGAATTCCCGCCTGAACCAGGTAAATGGCCGAAATTCCGGCCAATCCTCGCCACAAGGGTAGTTCGAGGCCAAAAAACCACAGCAACAGATAAAGCTGCAAACAATAAACGCTGAAACGCAAGCAAGCGTGCGCGCCAGCCCACAACATTACGGAGATTTTAACTTGTGTTAACCCCGTTACCAATGCCTCCTGGTCTAGTTGGAACCGTTTGCCTGCCCAACGAATGACCCGAAGAAGCAAAGGCACCCCACTCCACCAACCCGCCAATAACACCAGCGGTCCCAGCGGCCACAGCCACGCAACGGAGAAGGGCAAAGCTTCTTGTAGTAGCCCGTCTGCTGTCCACATCAGCCCTGGCCAGGCCAGCAGCAAGAAAGCTGCCCATTGGCAGGCACTGCCTAGTATACTCGAGGTGATCACGCCCGGCCACTCCGCCCGTTCGGCGACCAACAGGCGCCCCCCAATCTCTCCAATCCGGTTGGGTGTAGCGGCACTCAGCGAAACGCCGGCCAACGTTGCCCGCCAGGTCCGCCCAAACGTCCATGGCAAAAAAGCCCGCAGCAAGCCGTACCACTTCCTGGCTTCCAACCACCAATTCAATGGCATCAAAGCTACGGCCAGGAATAAAAATCGCCATTGCCCAGGCCGGCGTAACGCCGCACCAAAAGCGGCCCAATCCAATTCCTTACTCAACCGATGAAACTGCCAGGCAAAAGCTCCCAACACCGCTATACTCAGCAGCCGACCACCCCATTTGCGCAGCGAAGGACTAAACAGTTTATTATTTGATTCCGACAAATTATTTGTTTGTATTTGTACCTTTGGCTAAGGAGCGTTCAAAGACCGCTCAAAACTACAACAATTGCCTCCTCTCTCCGCCAAAACAAAAAACGCCGCCGCTCCTTACCGCATCCTGGGAATCGACCCGGGAACTGTCGCGCTCGGCTTCGCCGTAGTGGAGATTCATCCTAAATCCCGCCGGATCGTCGAGATCGGCGTGCTTAAACTCGCCAAACTGGCCGACCACTCCGATCGCCTCGCCACCATCCACCGCCGGCTAACCCAGGTCATCGGCACCCATAAGCCGGCCTTCATGGCCATCGAAGCCCCCTTCTTTGGAAAAAATCCGCAGTCAATGTTGAAGCTGGGCCGCGCGCAGGGTGTTTGCATGGCTGCAGCTATGGGACAGGACGTACCGGTCACCGAATACGCCCCGCGTAAGATCAAGCAGTCCATCACCGGTAACGGTAACGCCAGCAAAGAGCAAGTAGCTGCGATGCTGGCCAATGAGTTCGATCTAGACACCTCCCGCTACCTCGAAGATGCCACCGATGCCCTCGGCGTAGCCATGTGCCATTTCTACCAGACCCGCGGCGTGCTTGGCGGAGGAAAGAAGTTCTCCGGCTGGGAAGGATTCATCAAGGCCAATGAGAAACGAGTAAAGAAATAGGTTACAGAATCAAAACACCGTATCATTGTTTCAAATATCTCTCGACAACCAATTCGGCGATTTCAACGTTCGCCCTACGTAATCAGCATTTTAACATGGCCGACCATACCATACACGTAGTAAACAACCTCAAAAAATTTCGCTTTGAGGTCGTCAGCGGCGCACTCATCTCCAAGTTGGAATACCGGCTGGGGCGCTATAAGATCGCCCTGGTTCATACCGAAGTCGAGGAGGAACTACAAGGGCAAGGAATCGGCAGTGCCCTCATCCGTACCGCCCTACAGCATGCACGCGATACGCAGCTGACCGTACTTGTCTACTGCCCCTACGTAGCCGCCTACATAGCACGTCATACCGAGTGGGAGGACATCGTGAGCGAAGTGTGATGCTGATCGCCTTTCTGGTCGCCACCTGCCTTCAACTATTTTTTTGGGGCTATTTCATGAAAGGTGCCCTCAAGGAGAATCTCCTCCAGCTTTCTGAAGAGAATTCGCAGTCTCCCGTCAGCGTAATCGTCTGCTTCCGCAACGAAGAAATGACGCTCGAAGCCTGCTTACGCAGCATCCTGAAACAGCAATTTGTCGGTATCTTTGAAGTGCTCGCTGTTGACGATAATTCCACCGACGGCTCCGCCGCCATCGTAAAAAGACTCGCCACACAAGACGCCCGGTTGCAGCTTCTAGCTCCGGGTCCGACCCGCCCTGGCAAAAAGGACGCCCTCACCTTCGGTATTCGCAACGCCCGATATGAACACCTCTTGCTGACCGATGCGGATTGTATCGCCGTTACCAACAAATGGCTCAGCCTGATGACCGCCCCACTCCGAAAAGGGGCCGAAGTAGCCCTCGGCTGTGGGTTTTATGCGACCGGAGCGCAAAAAGAACTGTCCTTCTGGCAAAGCTTTGAAGCGAAGTACGTTCTCCTGAAATATATGGGATTTGCCCGCAGAAGACTTCCCTACATGGGTGTTGGCCGTAACCTGGCCTACACAAAAACCTTTTTTCAGGACGCCGGTGGGCTGGAGGCCCACGCCGACTTGCCCGGAGGAGATGATGACCTGCTAATTGGCAATGCCGCCTTACTGCAGACAACTGCACGGGTTACCCACCCCAACAGTATTACCGTGTCTGCCCCCGCAATCACCTGGAGCGAGTACCTCCAGCAACGTATGCGGCATCAATCGGTCGGCTTCCGCTACCGGCCCATACATCAGCTACTATTGGGCCTATTGGCCCTGAGCCACGGCTTATTCTTCCTCCTTGGTTTTTACCTGCTATTCACACAGTGGTCGTGGCTCGCTTTGATCATTTATGGGATGCGTTTCCTGCTGATACACCATGTTTTTAGACAACTACATTCATTAGGCGCGGCCGCAGGTGCAAAGAAAGAGTTGGAGGAGCAGTCCATTCCAATCGGCCGACATATGCTCTTCGATGCGACGCTCGCGCCTTTTTATCTGTTTCTGGCAACTGTAGGCCTGGTACCGGCTAAGCGATGGTAGATATTGGGTGGAGAATCTACGGTGTACACACATCTTTACCGTTAAGCATATAACGCTGACTTTTTGCACGAAGCCATGGACTTCAGTCCATGAAAAAACATATTTAAAGTCCATGGCTACGAGAATCGTAACCTTGTGTGTACACCGTAGGCGGAGAGCCCTCACCAAGGCTTCAGCATCTTCCGGTATTGAGCGACCATTGCTTCCTCCGGCGCACCAGCTTTATACATCCGGAACACCTTGAGGTTGGCCATCTGGACCCTAAACCAACCATTGGCCCGGTACTTTCGGGCCGATACCGTAACCGATCGGGGAATGACGCGAAACGGAAACTCCTGTGCCCACGCCCGTTGGATGATGTCGTAATCCTCCATAATCTTCATGTCCCGAAATCCACCGAGTATGCGAAACGCTTCGGTGGTGAGGTATAATGATTGGTCGCCACCTCTGCAAGCCAACCCTTCAAACCGGGTAAAGTAGGCGTTGATCATCAGCATCGGATGCCACGTATCGAATTTGAAGCGGTAGCAACCAACGGAAAAACCCGCATTTACGCTTTCCTTTATATCCTGGTAAAACCCCTGGGGCGGGCGGGTGTCGGCGTGGACAAAATAAACCACATCAAATTCCTCCTGGTTCAATGCCGCCGCCTCATTCATTTGCTGCGCGCGGCCGCAGCGATGGCAACGCAGGTGACGGGTACCAGGAGCCTGCGCGACAACAGTTTCCGTACCATCCGTACTACCACCGTCCGCAACCGTTATTTGTCCATTTCCGGACAACTCGGCGTAGAGAAAAGGTAGTAATCCACGTAGATTTTCCGCCTCATTAATGACGGGAATGATGATGTGTAGTCGCATTACACGGTTGAATCGGCAGTGCCAGGTTAAGGTATGAAAAGAGTGGAGAGATTAAATTGGCCCGAGTACCTTCAGGCCCTGTCCGCCGCTATAAAAATCGTGCCCGGAGTTACTCAACCCAACCGATAATACACAGACTTCAGATAAGCCCCCTCCGGAAATCCAATCGGGTGGTCACCGTCATGAAAAGTCTTTTCGAGTAGCGTAAACGTTCGACCGGAGGCCCGGAGTACCTTTTCCACCTCATTAAAGAAGGTATCGGCCGGCACCCGAGCCGAACAGGAAGCAGCCAGCAAAATGCCCCCAGGGGCCACCAAAGGAATGGCCAGGCGGTTAACCCGGCGGTAAGCCTCAAGCGCGCCTGGCACTTCTTTCTCCCGCTTGGCGAAACTGGGCGGATCGACAATAACTAAGCCGAAGGACTGGCCTTCCTGCCGGAGGCGTTCGAGGGCAATAAAGGCATCTTCGGCGAGGGTTTCGTAGTGGGCGTCATCGTCACCGAAATTGAGGGCAACGTTACGGCGGGCCATTTCCAGCGCGGGCGCGCTGATGTCAAGGCTGATGACCCGGGTGGCACCGCCACCCAAGGCATGCACACTAAAGCCCCCGGCGTAGCTGAACACGTCGAGCACCGCCTGCCCGTCAACCAACGCTCCCACCTTACGGCGGTTCTCCCGATGATCGAGAAAAAAGCCGGTCTTATGCCCCCGGACGACGTTGGCCACAAATTCCAGGCCGTGTTCCCGGAAGATGACCTCCTCATCGTCGAGGTTACCGAAGACGACTTGCCCGTCAGTATAACCAAGTGCAGCGGCCGGCGTTACGGCATTGCGGGATAGGCGTAGCACCGCCGTTTTTGCTTCAGCCGTTGCCACAATGATCGGGATCAGTTCGTGGAGGTACGGGAACCACACCGGAGAGTAGACTTTGATAACCGCGACCCCAGCGTACACGTCGGTGATCAGGCCGGGGAAACCGTCGTTCTCGCCGTGGAGGAGACGATAACCGTTGGTATCAGTGGCCAACAGGGCTCCTCTACCTTCCTTTGCCTCCTGCGCCCGCGCCCGAAAAAAGTCGGCATTTATCTGCGCGGAACTCCCTTGGTGCAAGACCCTGATTCGGATCGGAGAATCCGGATCGTAGAGCCCGACGCCAATAAATTTATTCTTCTTAAAGCTAAAGATAACGGCCAGGTCACCCGCTTTACCTTCGCCTTTCGTTTTGGCAATTGCCCCGTCAAATAACCATGGGTGGCCAGATTTGAGTGCCCGCTCACCGGCGGCGGTGAGGGTAACGGGTAGGCGATTAATCTTTTGCGGTTCGATGGGTATTGATTGAGGAGCTGATGTAGAACGGAGGCGGCCGCCAAGTTAATACATCGTATTCCCATTCGCCGTAGCCTCAGGAATTTGTTGTATTGCATCCCAATGCTCAACGATCTTTCCCTGGTCATCGAACCGGAAGAAATCCATCGTTACATACTCGTCATTGCCCGGCCAGACCTGGTGCGTGTGCAAGGCCACCAAGTCCCCTTCAGCGATAGCCCGAACAAAATCGATGCTCTTCTCCGGGTATTCCTTCGCCATCCGCTCGAAGTAGGCGATGAACGGCTCTGGGCCATTTCCCACCAACGGATTATGCTGGAAGTACGCTGCGCCTACGTACAGTTCCACGGCTTTGCTGGGTTGCCCTTCGTAGGCCATGCGGTAGAAGGCTATTGCGTTTTGTTTGTTTTGAGCGAGACTATGGGTCATGGATTGGGCTTATTGATGGCCCTAAAAGACGCCGTATAAATAACTTACGCCTGGAATCTGGTGTCTTTTGAAGTCAGACGAAACTACGCCAAAAAGCACGACCTCCTCTGAAGTTGAAGTTTCACCAGTGCTGAATAGTCACCTCCGAAGCGTTGATCAAACGGTTGATCAAACGGTACTGGGCCTCCAAATCAACCGTTGGATAAATCGATTTACCGCAGGATAAAGGGTTCTTGGACGACAGAGTAGGTTGAGCTGATATTGCGATTGCAATTAATTATTAACCTTCTAAAACGTTGCTTTATGAAAACCCAATTCATGTTTCCCCTTACACCTAAAACGCGGGCATTTGGACCTCTTGTCCGTGTACATGCACTACAGTTTTTCACCCTCACATTAATGATGATAGCCATGCTATCCTCTGGGTACACCACCGCCCAAACCTACGAGACCGATGGACTTGAAATCGATTTCACTGAAGGCTATACAAAGATCTGGACCGATGCTGGTAGTGGTGCTGACAAGAACTTTTCTATTTGGAGACCAGTACCACAAAAGGGTTGGTACATCGTCGGTGATCATGCAAAAGGTGGCTGGGCATATCCGACGGGTAAAACCATGGTCATAAAAGAAAAAAAACCTGGTAGCGGCCTGCTTGTGTCTCCAACCACATACGAATTGATCTGGAAAGACGCAGGATCGGGGGCAGATAAAAATGTCGTTGTCTGGTGCCCTGTCTGCCCCACTGGCTACAAAGCTTTAGGACATGTAGCGACCAACGGTGTAATACCAAGGCTATCGCCCCATATATCCTTAATGAATAAATTAAAATGTGTTAAACAATCCGAACTCGAAAAAGCGCTGCCTGGTGGAGACATCTGGAAAGACAAGGGCTCAGGCGCGGACCGTGATTTCGCATGCTGGGGTATTCAAGCGCCGGGAGCAGATGCTAGTTCTACTTACCTAAGTCGTGGATTATTCTACGGAGCAAAGGACTCGCATGCCCGACCTACGCCCGCCGTGGCTAAAGTGCTTTGGTCCATCAAGATGAAAAAAAAGGACGACGACTTGGCGAATATGGCATTGATGAGCGACGAGCTGTTTTTCGATTACACTCAGGTCTTTAAAAAGATATGGAATGATAAAGGGTCTGGAGCAGACAGAAACGTCAGTTTCTTTAAGCCTATTCCCCGGCCAGGGTATCACGTTCTTGGGCATTTTGTGCATAATTCACATAGTTCGCCCTCGGATGCCGTTATGATCGTTGTTAAGGAAAAAAAGCGGGGTGCTTTAAAAAAACCCTTAACCTATCAAAGAGTCTGGACTGATGCAGGATCGGGCGCAGATAGGAACGTCGCCATTTGGCGACCAAAGTGTCCGTCAGGATATGTTGCTCTTGGCCTTTTAGCAACTGCTCCCCGTACAAAGCCTACACCAGAAGACTGTCGATGTGTGCGCCGAGAACTCACCGCTCAGGCAGCAGTCGGAAATTCGATATGGAACGATAAAGGCTCGGGCGCGGACAGTGATTTTGGAAGTTGGGAAGTCAACGCGAATAATGCTCCCCGTGGAAGCGCCTACGTCTCCCCGGGCACCTTCATCGGACATGCTTCCCACAAAAAACCCAACGGGCAAGGGGCACGTGCACTTATCATGAAATTGCCCGAAATAAAAGCTACACAAAAATTGGCCCAT
>JBLHRW010000019.1:0-24763 GCA_047626445.1 Neolewinella sp. | reverse complement strand
TAACATCGTTTCCAGTGCCATTCCTTTAGGCCGTACTGAGCTGCTGACGGAAAACAAAACCGGCCCGGGCGGCGCTCAGTTGCCGCTGTTCGTCGATAATGACGGAACCAGCATCACCATCAACGAAAATGCCACGGTGGTAGTAGCGGACGTGGTAACGGTCAACGGTACCATCCACGCCATCGATAAAGTACTCCTGC
Organism: Neolewinella sp.; assembly: GCA_047626445.1. Taxonomy (GTDB): domain Bacteria; phylum Bacteroidota; class Bacteroidia; order Chitinophagales; family Saprospiraceae; genus Neolewinella. Next base: position 24,563 of record JBLHRW010000019.1, on the reverse strand, counting down.
CGCCGAGCCTGCTCGACCGCGCCAAGCTTGACGGCCGCTTCACCTCCCTGATCGTCGCGCTAGAGCGCACCGGACTGGACGAAACGGTAAATGGGGAAGGGACCTTCACGATTTTTGCCCCCACCGATGATGCTTTCACCGCGGCCAATATCAACCTAGACGATGTCTCGGATGAAGACCTGACCAATCTACTACTTTACCACGTGCTCGGTGCTGCGGTACCTGCGGGTAACCTGGCGGATGGAGACAACTTTGTTACTTCATTGAGTGCTTCCGGCCCCGGTGGCTCCGCGCTGTCCCTTTTGGTGAACAGCAGTAGTAACGGCGTAGTGGTAAATGCCGATGCTGACGTAGTGGTGGCGAACGTATTTGGCACTAATGGTGTCATCCATGCCGTTAACAAAGTGCTCGGTCCTCAAACTATCGTAGATTTCACCGTCAAGGCAGCAGGTGTCTCGGAGCTGGAAGCTGCCGTCATTGCCGCCGGTTTGGTCGATGCACTTAATGGTACTGATCCACTGACCGTATTCGGTCCTGTAAATTCAGCTTTCGAAGCGATTTCGGCAACAGTTGAATCGCTGACCACCGAGCAGCTGACCAGCGTTCTGACTTACCACGTTGTGAGTGGAAATGTGCGCAGTTCTGACCTGACGGTTGGAACCGTGCCTACCTTGAATACTAATGATGGTATTGACCTGCGGACCGACGATGACGGAAATTTCTTCGTCTTCGTTAACGACAGTACGAGCGTTAATTTTATCCTCACCGACATCCAGGGTTCTAATGGTGTTATTCACCTCATTGACGGAGTACTGATTCCGGAGGGGCTGTAAATTCTGCCCTTCAAACGGGTTTTGCATCCTGCGCACCGTCGCCCCGCAAAACTTGATTACTGCTCCGAAAACCAATGGTGTTTTCGGAGTAGTTTTTTTGTACAGTACCTTCAATTCAGCTCCTTTAAAAAGAAAGCGCTATATTTGCATCACAAGGCCGTTAAAAGCACCCGGAGGGAATCGTTTAGATTCCCTCTTTTTTGTGCCATAACTACAACGTTTGTCAGGCGCGGACGCAGGTGCAGGTAACGGTTTAAAAGCAAAGATGTAAACCCGATGGAAGAGCACATCACCGGAATGCTGGAAGAAATGTTCTCCACCAGCGAGGACTTTACGGACTGTTTCGTCGTTGACATAAGCCTGAGCAACACCAAGCTCGAAATTTTTGTCGACGCCGATTCATCCATGACCTTTCGTAGGTGCCAGCGCATAAGCCGCTTTGTGGAGGCCTACCTCGACGAAGAGCAACCCCTGGGCGAAAAGTACACCCTTAACGTCAGTAGTCCCGGGGTAACCCGGCCACTGAAGTTCCACCGCCAGTACGTGAAAAACGTAGGCCGGAATATAGAAGTGACGACGGAGGATGGCGAAAAGCATGCCGGAAAAATGACGACAGCCGAAGCGGACCATCTGGTCCTCGAGGCCAAAGTCCGGATCAAAGAGGGTAAGCGAAAAAAAACGGTAGTGCAGGAGACTAAAATCTCTTATGCCGACATTAAAAAATCAATTGTAAAAATCAGTTTCTAACTATGAATCTAGTAGAAATCTTTAAGGACTTCAGCTCCGGAAAAGCGATTGACAGCCCCACTATGGTGCGGGTGCTGGAGGACGTATTCCGGACCCTGATCAAGAAGAAGTTTACCACCGATGAAAACTTCAACATCATCGTGAACGCCAACCGCGGAGACCTCGAACTTTGGCGCGTACGCGAAATTGTCCCAGATGGAGAAGTAACTGACGAACTGGCCGAGATTTCGTTCTCCGAGGCGCTTGCCGTCGATGAAGACTACGAAGTAGGAGAAGAATGCTACCAGCAACTCTTCCTCGAAGACTTCGGTCGCCGCTCCATCATGGCTGCCCGGCAAACGCTCATCAGTCGTATCATGGACCTCGAAAAAGACGAGCTCTATCGCAATTACACCGAACGCGTTGGCGAATTGGTGCTTTGTGAGGTACAGCAGATTCTGAAGCGGGAGATCCTTGTGATCGATGACGGCAACGGCCGTGAACTCGTCATGCCCCGGGTGGAAACCATCCGAGGAGACTACTTCCGTAAGGGAGACATGGTACGTGGCATTATTAAGGAGGTGGAAATGCGCAACAACAATAACCCCGTGGTTATCGTCTCGCGCACGGACGAACGCTTCCTAGCGAAATTGATGGAACAGGAAGTTCCGGAAATCGAGGATGGCCTGATCACAATCAAAGGCATTGTTCGTATCCCTGGCGAACGCGCCAAGGTGGCAGTGGAAAGCTACGACGATCGTATCGATCCGGTTGGCGCTTGTGTCGGTATGAAAGGTTCGCGTATCCATGGCATCGTACGGGAGCTGAACCAGGAGAACATCGACGTTATTCCCTACACCAACAACACCTCCCTCTACATTCAGCGTAGCCTGACGCCGGCAAGGGTTTCCAATATCGACCTCGATATGGAAGGCCGTCGGGCCAAGGTCTACCTGGAACCAGATCAGGTAAGCTTGGCCATCGGTAAAGGGGGAACAAATATCAAACTGGCCAGTAGACTGGTCGGGTTCGAAATTGATGTCTACCGCAACAACGAAGTGGAAATTGACGACGTCGACCTGGAAGAATTCAAGGACGAAATCGAAATGTGGGTACTGGAGGCCTTCAAATCCATCGGTTGTGATACGGCCCGTTCCGTACTCGAACTCAGCGTTGAAGACCTGGTTCGCCGGACCGACCTCGAGGAAGAAACGGTATCCAACGTGCTCAAGGTATTAGCTGCGGAATTTGACGAAGTGGTTGAGATTAAAGCAACGGCTCCACAGCCAGCTGAAGCAACTGCTGCGCCAGTCGAAGCAACTGCTGCGCCAGTCGAAGCTCCTGCCGAAGCCGAAGCCCCTGCCGAAGCTAAAGTTGAAGTAGAAGCCGAAGCACCAGTAGAAGCCCCTGCCGAAGCTAAAGTTGAAGTAGAAGCCGAAGCACCTGCCGAAGCTAAAGCACCAGTAGAAGCTGAAGCACCTGCCGAAGCTGAAGCCCCGGCTAAAGCTAAAGCCCCGGCTAAAGCTAAAGCTCCGGCTAAAGCTAAAGCTCCGGCTAAAGCTAAAGCCCCGGCTAAAGCTAAAGCTCCGGCTAAAGCTAAAGCTCCGGCTAAAGCTAAAGCTCCGGCTAAAGCTAAAGCTCCGGCTAAAGCTAAAGCCGAAGCACCCGCTGCAGAGGCACCTGCTCCTGCTGAAGAGGAGTAATAACGGAACAGTTGCCGTTAGGCCGGAGGGTCGTCTCACCCTCCGGCTTAACTTTATGCAACTAACTCAACAGAAGGTATGTTGACTTGGTTATGAAGAGTAACCGTAACAGATACTGTTTTCTTCTCACTGTTCCTTATCTTTGCCTCGCTTTCCGGAAATTGTTTCGGAGTTTTTCCTCTTAAAGCGGTGTTGAAAAGAGGAAACCACGGCTATTTAGGGTTTTTCTAAATCGCCCCGCGGTAGCATTCCGCGGTTAAATATTGCAGTGCTTAAAAGATCGAATGAGTAAACGACTAATTAAAGTAGCGAACGAACTTAACGTGGCCACCTCGACAATCGTCGAGCACCTGTCCAGTAAAGGCTTTGAAGTGGAGAACAAACCCACAGCAAAGCTGACGCCGGATATGGAGAACGTGGTGCGTGAGGCGTTTGCGAATGCTCTGCAGGACAAGAAGAAGGCAGACTCTATGGAGTTTAATACTCGTCCTACTGCTACTCCGCCTCCTCCTCCGCCACCACCAATTCCTGGCCGGACACTTCCCCCACCTCCCCCTCCGCCAGCAACAGCTGCTCGGCCTACACCGCCACCACCACCGGTGCCCGCTGCTGAGCCAGTCGCTGTGCAAAAGCCTGCGGAACCCGTAGCTAAGGAAACACCTGCTCCTGTGGCTAAAGCCCCGGAAGCGAAAGCTCCTGTGGCTAAAGTTCCGGAAGTGAAAGCTCCTGTGGTTAAGGCTTCGGAAGTTAAGGCTCCGGAGGCGAAAGCTCCTGTAGTACCGAAGCCGGAAGCACCCGCTAGTCCCGCTGCAGCTCCTGCAGCTCCTGCAGCTCCTGCAGTTCCCGTGAGCGAAGGCCGTAAGGCTCCGGGGTTGAAGGTTCTAGGAACCATCGATCTCGACGCTGCCAAGCGCGCCGGCAAACCCTCCAGGAAAAAGCCAGTTGCTAAGGCGCCGGTAAGACCAGCACCTGCTCCGAAGCCTGCTCCCGCTCCTGCGGCAAAGGCGCCTGCGGATCTGCCGCCGGCAGCAAAGCCTGCTACTCCTCCGCCTGCTACTCCTCCGCCTGCTACTCCTGCCGCGCCCGGACAGTCTACCGTAATTCGTGCCGGTACCGGTACTCCCGAATTACGTGGCCTCAAGGTCATGGGGAAGATCGACATCAAAAAACCGGAGAAGAAACCGACGCAAGAAGAACAGCGTCGTAAGCGCAAGCGCAAAAAGATTACGACCGCCCCTGGAACTACCGGGACAGCCGGAGGCCCTCGTGGCCGTGCCGGATCAGGTAGTGGTAGCAGTAGCGGTGGTGGAAACCGTGGCCGTACTACTAGTAGCAGCAGTGGCCGCAGCAACGAGCCCCGCGAAGTTTCCGCCAAGGAAATTGAAGATAAGATCAAAGCAACCATGGCCCGTCTTCAGGGTGGTGGCGGCAAAAAGAAGCGTCAGCGTCAACGGCGTGATAACCGCGAACGTATCCGTGAACGCCAAGAAGCCATCGAGGCAGAACGGACCACCGATAAGCTCCAGGTAACTGAATTCGTCACGGCCCAGGAATTGGCCAACATGATGGATGTAGGTGTAGGTGACGTCATCATGGCCTGTATGAATGCCGGTGTGATCGTCTCTATCAACCAGCGCTTGGATGCTGAGATCATCGAACTCGTAGCCGAAGAATTCGAGCACGAAGTCGAATTCATCTCCGCCGAGGAAGATGTTGAAGAGGAAGATGAGTGGATTGACGATCCGGAAGACCTCCACGAACGTCCACCGATTGTTACCGTCATGGGTCACGTAGACCACGGTAAGACGTCCCTCCTTGATTACATCCGCAAAGCCTCCGTAACCCAAGGCGAAGCAGGTGGGATCACACAGCACATTGGTGCTTACGAAGTAAAGAACAAGGACGGTAAGAAAATTACCTTCCTCGATACACCTGGTCACGAGGCCTTTACGGCTATGCGTGCCCGTGGTGCGAAGGTGACCGACATCGCCGTGATCATTATCGCAGCAGATGACGACATCATGCCGCAGACGAAAGAAGCCATCAGCCACGCTGAAGCCGCTAACGTTCCGATGATCTTTGCCATCAACAAGATCGACAAGGCAGGTTCTAACCCTGACAAAATCAAAGGCGAGCTCGCTTCTATGGGCTACCCAATTGAAGAGTACGGTGGTAAGTATCAGTCTCAGGACATCTCTGCCCTCAAGGGTATTGGTATCGAAGAGTTGATGGAAAAGATTATGCTCGAAGCTGAAGTTCTTGAACTGAAAGCTAACCCGGACCGCCCTGCCGTTGCGACCATCGTGGAAGCATCGTTGGAGCATGGTCGTGGTTACGTAACCAAGATCATTGTTAACCATGGTACCCTGAGAATTCAGGACATCATCGTTGCTGGCGAGAACAGCGGCCGTGTGAAAGCCATGTTTAACGAGCGGAATCAGCGCGTTAAAGAGGTAAAGCCTGGTAGCCCAACCCTTCTTCTTGGATTGAACGGTGCCCCACAGGCCGGTGAAGTCTTGAAGGTTATGGAAAACGAGCAGGAGGCTCGTCAGCTTGCCAGCCGCCGTGGACAAATTAATCGGGAACAGGCCAACCGTGCCAGCAAGCGTATCTCGCTTGAAGAAATCGGACGCCGTCTTGCACTGGGTAACTTTAAAGAGCTTAACCTCATCGTTAAAGGTGATGTCGATGGTTCTGTAGAGGCCCTCGCTGACTCTCTGATTAAACTCTCTCAGGAGACGGTTCAAGTGAACGTTATCCACAAGGCTGTTGGTCAGATTATCGACTCCGATATTCTCTTGGCAACGGCTTCTGAAGCCATCATCGTTGGTTTCCAGGTTCGCCCAAGTGGCTCTGCCCGGAAATTGGCAGAGCGCGAAGGAGTGGAAATCAAAACCTACTCTATTATCTACCAGGCGATCGAAGAAATCCGTGACGCCATTGAAGGTATGCTCGAACCTACCAAGGAAGAGCGTACCGTTTGTCAGGTGGCTGTTCGGGAAACCTTTAAGATTTCCAAGATCGGTACCATCGCTGGCTGTTACGTCGACGAAGGCAAGATTACCCGCAATACCCGTATCCGCATCATCCGCGACGGTATCGTTGTCTACCCCCTCAAAGAAGGAATGGAAGGCGAACTGGCGAGCCTGAAGCGCTTCAAGGACGACGTCAAGGAAGTCCGCACCGGTATGGAATGTGGTCTGAACATCAAAGGCTTCAATGACATCAAAGAAGGCGATGTGATCGAAGGCTACGAGATCGTTGAGATCGCACAGAAAATGAAGTAAACTTCATTTTTCTCCGCAGAAAACTGAGAAGCCCCGTTCGATGAAAATCGGACGGGGCTTTTATTTAGTCTGGTAGTCGGTAGTTCAGTAGTCTAGTAGTGCTGCCGCAGGAGGAAGCTCGCTCCGCTTGTGGGAGCTTGCTTTTGTGAACATAGCAGAATAAGCTACAGGAATTTGATGGTGCTAGCTTTTAACTTTTTCTTACACTACAAGACTACAAGACTACACCATGTGCGGCCGCTACTCCATAGTCATCACCGAAGAGCAAATCAGGAAACAATTTTCTCCTCAGCTGCAATTACCGGTGGGCGGCCTGGCTAAGAATTACAATGTGGCGCCCACGCAATCCGGCCTCGTGATCACCGATCGCAATCCAGATCAACTGGATCTTTTTCGCTGGGGGCTGGTCCCTTTCTGGGCAAAAGACATCAAGATCGGCGCCCGGATGATTAACGCCCGCAGCGAAGGAATTGAAAACAAACCCAGCTTCCGTAAGCCCATCCGCGAGCGACGTTGCCTGGTACTGGCCGACAGCTTCTACGAATGGCAGCGCCACCACGGCGGTAAAACCCCTCACCGGATCATGCCCGCCGACGGTAGTTTACTCGTCATGGCCGGCATCTGGGAGCAATGGCGCCCTAAAGACAGTAATGCTGACCCGGTATTCACCTACTCCGTCATCACCGGTGCACCCAATATGGAGATGACCCCGATCCACGACCGAATGCCAATGCTACTGACCAACGAAGCGACCCAAAGCCAATGGCTGGACCGGGATCTCCCGCTGCCGGACGTGCTGGACTTGTTACATACCCCGCCAGATGGTACGCTGGAGTATTACCCGGTGGGGGCAATGGTCGGGAATGTGCGGAACAATGGCCCCGAGTTGCACGAGAGAATTAGTGAGTAATTGAATGAAAGAATGATTGAATACTTTCGATTTCCTCCGTATCATTCCCCCATTCCCCCATTCCCCCATTCCCCCATTCATTTATTCACTATGCCCAATTTCCGCATCCTTCCCGCTACGACCGCCGAATACGAAACTATCCGCAAGCTTGCCCATGCTACCTGGCCAGATACCTTCGGAGATATCCTCTCCGGGACGCAGATCGACTACATGCTGCGGATGATGTACAGCCTGGAGGCAATGCAGGAACAGGCTGCCCTAGGCCATGTCTTTCACCTGCTAGCTGAGGAGCAACCTGCGGATACGTACGGGGGAGCATCTACCCGTTTTACACCGGTTGGCTACTTCAGTCACCAAATCGACTACCTTCCCGGAACTACCAAGATCCATAAACTCTACGCCTTGCCCTCTATGCAGGGGAAAGGGTATGGCAAGGCGATGATTGGTCAGGTAGAAGCCATCGCCCGGGCCGCCGGCCAGGAAATGTTGCGGTTGGATGTGAACTATGAGAACAAGGCGGTGGGGTTTTATGAATACCTTGGCTTTGAAAAGAAAGGCCGGTATGATACCGACATCGGGCAGGGTTATTTAATGGAGGACTGGATTATGGAGAAACCACTATAATTTTATTTCCCGGCATTTATGCCGTTAGAACTTACCCGCCGGCATAAATGCCGGGAAACCATGAAATATGCGCGCACTAATCCAACGAGTTTCCTCCGCTTCTGTAACCATTGCCGGTGAGGTGTCCGGTGATATCGGTCCTGGCCTTTTGGTCTTACTCGGCATCGAAGATGCCGATACCCAGGAAGACATTGACTGGCTCACCGGGAAGATCAGCCGGCTGCGCATCTTTGGCGACGAAGATGGCCTGATGAATAAGAGTGTGGTGGATGTAGACGGCGGCCTGTTGGTCGTCTCCCAGTTCACTTTGTACGGGAGTATAAAGAAGGGCAACCGGCCTAGCTTTATCCGGAGTGCGAAGCCGCCGGTAGCGATACCATTATATGAAGCCTTCGTGAAAACCTTATCGTTTACGGCACTACGACCGGTAGCTACTGGGGAGTTTGGGGCCGATATGCAGGTGGCACTGGTGAACGACGGACCGGTGACGATATGGATTGATTCGAAGCAACGGGAGTAGATTATCCTCCACGATACGGGACTTCGTTCCATACCCCCTGCCCGCTAACCGGCAGTTTAGCCGCTTGGTCGATGTAAGGATAGCTGACCCCCGTAAGGAACAAACCCTCGGGACGGGCCAACTGGAAGTGGGGCTGGCGCACGCCGGTTTTTAGCATTTCGGAGAATGCCTGCTGGGAGAGTTTGCCATTACCTACCAGCAACAGGTCGTTGACGAGTAGCCGGATCATGCCCCTCAGGAAACGGTTGGCGACGAAGCGGAGGCGGTAACGATCACCGTAGGTGTTTTGGTAAAGTGTTGCCTGACGGAAATTTACGATGGTCGTGTTGTGGCGATCGGGGGTTTTGCAAAAGGCGTGAAAATCGTTGTGTTCGAGGAGCAGGGGCAGGGTGGCCGTTACAGCTGCGGCATTGAAATGCTGGAAATCGTACTGCCCACTGAAGCGGCCAAGGAAGGCATCGGGCCTACCGTGAAGGAAGTAATCGTAGGTCCGTTTGGTCGCATCGAAACGGGCTTGGGCGTTGGGCGGAACGGGGATGGCGGTGTGCAACGTGATGTCATTCGGTAATCGCTTGTTGACGATGAATACATACTTGTCGTGCAGGGGGCGCTCCGTCCGCAAGTAGGCGTAGTATTGGGAGGCGTGCACGCCGGCATCGGTTCTGCCACAGCCACCGAGGATGACCTCCCGGCCGTGGACTTGACTTAGACATTCCTCCAGCGTTTGTTGGACGGAGACCACGCCGCCGGGCTGGCGCTGCCAACCGCGGTAGGCGGTGCCGTCGTAGGCGAGGTGGAGGAAGTAATGATGGTTGTTGGGCGGGGAATTGGTCACGTTGCAAAGGTGGGGAAGATTCCCGGTAAATTCGACGGGCTGCTAAAACCAACTTGTTTCCGGGAAATCAGCCGCTGCTTCTGCGGTAGTAGCTACGCCCTGGAAAAGGATCGTACCGTTCTCCAGGAGGGCGATGCGCAGGTCTAGCGATGGCTGGTTGCTGAAATTCTTAATTAGCCAGCGATTCAGTTGATCAGCCGAAGCGGGCGTGAAGCCAAGTGCTGTGGTTGAGGCCCAGTGACGAGCGGGCAGCGCGGTGAGGGGGTCGATGTGTTCCGAAGCGAGCAGGCAGCTGCCTTTCGTCAGCGGCATAAAGGTGAGTTCTCCCTCCTCATCAAAATAAAGCCGAAAATCCCCGGCGCCATAATCCTCTTCTTCGCGTAACGAGCCTTCTTCAAAAACATTGAAGTCAACAAAAATATCAGTGAGTTGGCTAAACTCATCAGCATCAAGTGTCTTCCCCTCTGGTGCGGGAAGGATTTTCGTGGTCTGCTGCGCCAGGTCCGTCGTGCAGGCAAAGAAGCCGCAAGCCAGGAGCAGGAGTAATAGTAGGTGGATAGGGTTCATGAATGAATGGTTTTTCAAGGGGAAGATGTGGGGGAGGAAACCGTTGGTTATAAGGCATGGGGATCAATCAACATAGAAGTGTCCGATTGATCCCTCACCCCCTTGACCCACGACATGCCAACGGTTTAACGCAGGGCCGTTGGGTCAATAAAATTACTTGCGGTAATGACGGTATTTGAACCCGTAACTTGTGGATAGGCAATCCACTACTCTGCCGTTGAACTGCATTACTTGGCGGCAGCCCGGAGGGCTGCCTTGTCGGGTTGTCGAGTGGCAACTCTTCTTGTTCTCAATCTACGTTCGAGCGGAACGAGCTACCACATGCGGGAGCCTATCAATCTACTCACTATCAATCTATAATCGAGCGGAGCGAGGCCCCGGGGCATAATTATTAAGCCCGTTTCGGAGGCCTAGCAGTTAATGTCCCGGCGAATATCTCGTCGGTCGAACCGTTTATTTTTGATGATCAACATCATGGTTGGATTGCTTTGTTGGTGGATAATGGTATGGGGGCAAGGGTAAGTTGCAGCAGGGCGTTAATTCGTGACTGAAAACGGATTTGTTATTCCTCTTCCTCCTTGCGGAGAAACCCCGCTACAGCCTGTTCGCTAAACTCCCACAAGCGGCGGGCCAGCTGCGCATTTCGCGCGATGCTGGAGGGCTTTTGCAGGCACTGGTGCTCATCGAAATACCGGCCGGAAACGTCACTAACCTCGGGGCTGGTGGCTAGGTATACGGAGGTGTCTGCGCCTTTCTTCGGAGTGGTGGCGAAGGGTTTGTACATGGTCCACACAGTACTGGTAAGGGGGGCGGATTTTTTGTTTGCCAGGCGGGTGCCAACAACGCCAGGGTGCAGGCAATTGGTGGTCAGCTCTTCACCGAAGCGCCGGTCGAGTTCCATGGTGAAGAGTACGTTGGCCAGCTTGCTCTGGGCGTAGTACTTCGATCCGTTGTAGGCTTTGGAACCGTGCTCTCCCTCGAAGCTGCCAAAATCGAGCCCGCCTTTTTTGTGCAGGGCACTACTGACGTTGATGACCCGGCTACAAAGCCGGCAACAGCGGAGGGCGGGCATCAGGGCCATCGTCAGCAGAAAGTGACCGAGGTGATTAACGCCGAACTGGAGTTCGTAACCGTCATCCGTCAGCTCGAGGCTGTCAGTATAACAACCGGCGTTGTTGATCAAGACGTCGAGCTTGGGGTGTTCCGCAAGGAACTCGTCGGCGGCAGCGCGAATGGAAGCGAAATTGGCCAGGTCGAGGGGCAACGTATCGATGTTGTGGTTGCCGGTCTTTTGGGTGATGTCCTGAGCGACAAGTTGGGCTTTTACCTCGTCCCTGCAAGCAAGGACCAAATGTGCACCAAACGCGGCCAACCGTTCTGCGGTGGCGCGGCCGATGCCGTCGTTTGCTCCCGTAATGAGGATCGTTTTGTCTTTCATGCCGTGTGAAGTACCTAACAAGTTAAAGGGGGGCTAGGGTTTAGTATTAACCGATCAGGAAGACTTAATGGTGTCTTAAAGAGGTTGTATGGCTACCTCGGGGGCTTCGCAGTACGCCGTAATTCAGCCTACTAACGATTGTTTTACACTTGATCTCCGTCCTGCACTACTGTGCCCAAATTGACCTGACAAGACACTAGTAGGCTGTACTTCAGTAGGTTAATTAGGGTTCCGACTGCACCCAAAAAGCTACAGTACTAAACTGGCCTCCCTGCGGATGGCAGCCTGGCCAACCCCGATCGCGTCGTCCGGCTGGCGACTGCTCATTAAACGCAGGCGACTGGCCACCTGCTCTCCACTCTCGGCCCCCTCTGCCGCGCGGATGATCAGCTGGCTCACGTTGTCGCGTGCCTGGACCATGATGGACCACAGCGCATCACTCACGTAGATCTGCTGGGTAACATTGTACTCGAACTCCTCCCGAATGGTCAGCAAAAGATTGGCCGTGTACGCCTGGGCACTTGTATCGGCTGCGGGGTTAATGCGTAGCAATAGGTTGGGTACGTTGATCCGCTCGAGCATCAGCGTCAGCCGCTCACAGGCTTGAAGCCGCAGTGCAGTAGTGTTTTCTTTAGTATTTTCGGTGGCGGTAGGAACCGGGGCTTCCGCTCGCTTTACCAAAGCAATGATGGTCTCATTAAGCTGCTTCAGGGTGTTGTTGATGGTCGCAAAGAGGATGCCCGCAATAAGCGCAAAACCAAAAAAGAGTACCAGGAGGGTCGTCAGATCCATATTATTATTTTTCCGGCGGAAGGGAATTGTCATAAAACGACCTCTCTGCCACACAATGCTGTTCGGGTATCAACCAGAATCACGCCCCGGTTGTTTAACCAAGAACAAAGGTAAACTTTGTAATTTTGCCGAGTCAAAATCTTATATATGAGCGCCGACGTCAAGACCGCCCCTACTACTTCTCCTATTACAATCACACCATCTGCTTTGGTGCAGCTCAAGGGGCTGCGCGCAGACCTCAAGGTTGATCCGGATCACTTCTTGCGCATTGGTGTACGCGGAGGCGGCTGCTCCGGCTTTGAATATCAACTGGGCTTTGATCTTCCGGAAGAAGACGATAAGCAGTTCCAGATCGGCGATGAAATCGTCCTGATGAAGCCTGGGCACGCGCTTTATCTGCTTGGGATGGAGGTCGACTGGGCCACGGGTCTGGATAATCGCGGGTTTACTTTCAATAACCCTAATGCTACGGAGACCTGTGGCTGCGGAACCAGCTTCAGCGCATAAGGTTTGTCCGAATCAGATTTTGGCAGGTTGCTTCCGGCACCCCTTTCCGTAAGGCGGGGTATTCCTTTTTACTACCGTAAGTCGGAAGCAGAAACGGCTGACGACATCTACGAACGCTACGATGCGTTGGTGACCAGGCAGACGGCCCTCCACTTGGCCGATGAGCTGCACCGTAAGTATCCTTTTTCAGCATTACTGGATTACGTGAGGTCCTGGCTACCGGCCAGTGATCAGCCGCTTGTGGTAGCCGATCTTGGCTGCAGCGTAGGGCGAATTGCGGCCACACTGGCGCAGGAACATCCCGAATGGGATGTGTACGGTGTGGACTTGAGTTACCAGATGCTGCGTCAGGCCCGTGATTTCTGGACACAAGGGGCTAACCTGCAACCAAACCTGATCCGGTATGGCTGGGGAACCCCCAAGTTGGCAGGTCATCAGCTGGAGAACCTGCATTTTTCCCTGTCTCGGGCCGAAGCACTCCCTTTTCCTGATGCGTCGTTAGACGTGATCATCAATACCTTCTTGGTTGACCGGTTACCTGGGCCCTATTCAGCTTTCGCTGAATGGCGGCGGGTCCTTAAACCTGGTGGACGGCTTATCACGGTATCTCCGCTCAATTTCCTACAACCGGATAGCTGGCGCGCTGCGCACCCGCCCGTGAAAATTCTGGACTACTTCCGCCAGGCTGGTTGGAAGTTGGAAGATTGGACGGATCCCCTGCAGCTGGAAGAGCCGATGGATGCCCGGGGAAATTCGATAAATTGGCAATGCCTGGCTTTCGTGGTTGAGTTATAGCAAAAAAATCCAGCGGGTTGGATCCGGAATACCATTGGGTCTGCCTAAAATCCCCTACCTTTTCAAATGGTTAGAGCTTATTAGGCCCCTTAGGGCAGTCTCTCACCGTTTTATGTTTGGCTATACTATCTACACATGACATTTAATCCGACGAAACTACTTGGCCTCCGGGCCAATATTATCCTTTGTTTACTACTGGTACTGAGTGCCTGTGGTGGCCCACGAACGACTACTTCGGCAGCGCTTCCCTACAACAAACTTGTCCGTAATGCGGAAGTAGAAACCCAGGCGGGGAACTACCTGGCGGCAGCGGAGAACTACCGCAAGGCTTATGATCAGAAGCCGCGCAAAAAAGAAATACTCTTTAAGGCGGCGGAGCTGTTTACTCGGGTCCGAGACTATAAAAAAGCGGCCAATGCCTACCAGTTTTTGGAGACCGACGAACAACGCTGGCCCTTGTTGGGGCTACAGTATGGTCGGGCGTTGAAACAAGACGGCCGGTACGAACAGGCGCGCCGCCAGTTGGGGCTATTCAAGGAATCTTATAATGGAGCGGATCGCGCCATTGTCAAAGAAATTGTCCATAATGAACTGGTTGGGCTACGTCTGGCGCAAAGTGATGCGCCGGAGCCTGGAGGGGTAGACATAGATCGACCAGGGCGGGGCGTGAACACCAGTGCCGATGAGTTTGGGCCGGTGGCGGTTGCCGGGGACCAACTGTTTTTTACGAGCACTGCCGGCGGACAAAGCCGGCTTTACCAAAGCCGCCTACAGGCTAAGGAATGGACTAAAGCGACCGTGCCGCCAGGCTTCCCTGTAATTGCCGAAGGGGAATTCGGGACGGGGAGCTTCAGCGCCGACGGACAGGTGTTTTTCTTTACTATTTGCAGTGGGCTGACGGGGGAGGATGCGACAAATCGATGTGAGATATTCCGCGGAGCCCGGAATACTTCGGGCATCTGGAGCCAGCCAGAACGGCTAAGCATTCAGGTGAATTTGCCGGCGTCCAGCAATACTTTTCCTTCCGTGTTTATTGGTCTTGACGGGCTGGCCGTGCTGTATTTTTCCAGTGACCGTCCTGGTGGTAAGGGGGGAATGGATATTTACGTAAGTACGCAGGCTCGGGCGGATGATCCAACTGGTTTTACCGCGGCGAGGCCGTTTTCACGAACGATAAATACGGTCAGTGATGAGGTGACGCCGTTTTACGATCTGGAAAGTGGCATACTTTACTTTGCGAGTAATGGCCACCCAGGTTTTGGTGGTTTGGACGTCTTTCGGTCGGCCGTTGATGCCCTTGGAAATTTTCAGCAACCGGAGAATATGGGCCGGCCGGTTAATTCATCGGCGGACGATTACGGACTCTCGCTGGCGGCAGGGACCGGGCGGGGCTACCTGACGAGCAACCGGAGTTTTGACGAAGTAAAAATAAATACGACGGAGACGGACATTTACACCCTGAATTTCCGCGCGGGGCGGGCACGGCTCAAGGCGATGGTATATGATAACACTACGGGGTCAGAACTGGGTGGTGCCGAAGTGACGCTGTTCGAACTAATGGCGGATGGTCAGGTTATGGAATTAGAAAAAAGAATTTTCCCTACAGGGATCTACGACTTTAACTTGCAACCGGGGGGGGAATATCGGGTGGTGATCCGGCGTGACGGGTACCAGGGGGCAGAATACCAGGTGGAGACTAGCAAAGCGGGGTCTTCTCTTTATGGGCAACCTATTTTTCTGCTCCGTAATGCCATACGTAATGGACAGGAGAAGGGGGCGCGGCCGCAGGTGCAAGGTGGAGGTAACCAGCAAGAGTTACCACCGCCGTCGCCCGTACCTACTGGGAATGACAACCGACCAATCCCCGGGCTTGTTGGTCTGCCCTTTGCACCTGCGACCGCGCCCAAAAATGCGGCACCGGTAGCTTACCGCATCCAGATCAGCGCCTCACGAAATTTTGTTGCTCAGGATGGTAAGTATGAAAGGGTACGTGCTATCGGAAATTTGCAGTCAGAACCTATTCCCGGGAAACAGCTGCAACGCATTACAGTCGGCTATTTTACCGATGCCGCAGCGGCAAAGGAGGCACTGGCCCGAGTACATTCGAGTGGCTTTCCTTTAGCCTTCGCGGTGCGGTATGATAACGGCAGACGACATGGCCTAGTAAAGCTGTAAAGAAACCGAATGGGGGTAAGTTGGTTATTGTAAATAAAAAATCTTAAAATCATGGCTAAAAAGCAAACAACCTCGTTTCGCGATCTAATCAACGGGGAAACACCAGTACTAATAGACTTTTTCGCCACCTGGTGTGGCCCTTGTCACGCGTACAGCCCAATCCTTCAACAATTGAAAAAAGAGGAAGGAGAAGACTTGCGCCTGGTGAAAATTGATGTGGACACCAATGAGGAAATCTGCCAGAAATTACAGGTTTCTTCCATGCCGACGACCATCATTTTTCAAAACGGGGAGATAAAGTTTCGTGCTGCCGGGGTACAGAGTATCGGGGTGCTGAAGGCGGAACTGGCAAAGTTGCGTTCTTGATTCGTCAGGACAGACTTTTGCGGCCTGATTTGCCGTTTCTAAGGAGGAGAATACCCAACTTTTCTTTGCTAATGCCCGCATGACCTTATATTGCGGCCGACAACTATGAATCCATCCCTAAGTCCTACCGCAATTCTTGGCATCATCGCCGCCTATTTCGCGGTGCTGGTGCTCATTTCTTTTCTGACTAGCAGGAAGGGGAACGACAATGAGTCGTTCTTTCTCGCTGGGCGAAAATCGCCTTGGCCACTGGTAGCGCTCGGCATGGTAGGTGCCAGCCTTTCGGGGGTTACCTTCATCAGTGTGCCCGGCGCCGTTGGTGCGGGTGGGGCTAATCAGGCTTTCAGCTATATGCAGGTAGTCTTCGGCTACTTGTTGGGCTACCTGTTTATTGGAGTTGTGCTGTTGCCGTTATATTATCGGTTAGGCCTTACCAGTATCTACGAGTACCTGAAAGGGCGGATTGGACTTCATGCCTACAAGGTAGGTGCCTTCTACTTTTTACTTTCCCGGGTAATTGGTGCCTCTTTTCGACTTTTTCTGGTAGCGATTGTGCTACAGGAATTTGTTACCGGTCCGTTAGGGGTACCTTTTGGCGTTACCGTTGCGATCACGATCCTCCTGATTTGGTTGTACACCTTTCAGGGTGGAATTAAAACCATCGTGTATACGGATGCGCTCCAGACGGTTTGTATGCTACTGGCTGCAGGGCTGACGGTATATTACATCGGGCAAGCCCTTGAAACAGACCTTGGAGGCATGGTGGAGTTGATTCGCAATAGCGACTACAGCCAGATATTTTACTTCGAAGGCGGATGGTCAGACCCCAATAACTTCTGGAAACAGTTCTTCAGTGGTGCACTGATCACTATTGTAATGACCGGACTGGATCAGGACATGATGCAGAAAAACCTGAGCATGCCTAATTTTAGGGACGCCCAAAAGAACATGGCTGCCTTCAGTATTGTACTGATTTTTGCGAATATTTTGTTTATTTCCCTGGGAGCGTTGCTCTACATTTATGCTACGAGCGTCGGGCTTGCGATACCGGAAGCTTCCGATCAGTTGTACCCCAGCATTGCCCTGCGACACCTACCTGCCGGTGCTGGAGTAGTGTTTGTCCTTGGGCTGGTCGCTGCGGCATACTCCAGTGCGGATAGTGCACTTACGGCATTAACGACGTCTTTTTGCGTTGATTTTCTGGGCATGAATGAAGTCTTACCCGAAGCGAAAGACGCCGCTGCGATAGCAGCGGATAAGCGTACGCGACTTTACGTACACGTTGGCTTTTCCGTAGTACTGTTTGTCGTCATCCTTGCATTTAAGAGCATTGGTGACCGAGCAGTAATTAATAGCCTGTTCAAAGCGGCTGGCTATACCTACGGCCCCTTGCTGGGCCTATTTGCCTTTGGGCTGTTTACTCGGTTGCGCGTACGGGAAGTCGTGCGGATCGGAAGTCTGGAGGTTCCTGCCTTATTACTCGTTTGTTTGGCGGCTCCAATTATCTCGATGCTGGTTGATGCGAACTCTGCTGAACTCATGCGGGGCTTTGAGTTCGGGTTCTTGATCCTGGCGTTTAACGGCTTGCTTACCTTCCTTGGGTTGGTGGTACTCAGTGATTTTGGAGACTTCCAACCAATCGAAGAAATCGGTGGCGATGGATCGGGGATTGAAGGATAAGCACTATTAGCGATCGGTGTTTTCATCCTAATCCCGGTTGTGGCGGCACAAGTTGTTGATGTATCTTGCGGCCTCTAACCGAAACCACCCCAAATATGTCCAAAATTCGTGCCGCAATTACCGGTGTTCATGGCTATGTGCCAGACTATATACTTACTAATGAGGAGCTGGCCACCATTGTTGATACCAATGATGAGTGGATCACGTCGCGTACGGGCATCAAAACTCGCCACATCCTGAAAGGGGATGAGCAGGGAACTTCCGTCATGGTAACGGCGGCCCTGAAGGGCTTGCTGGAGAAAACCAATACGGACCCATTGGATGTTGATCTGGTGATTTGTGCAACAGTGACGGGAGATTCCATCTTCCCGGACACGGCTAATATAGCCACTTACAATACCGGGATGAAAAACGCCTTTGGTTTTGACCTTAATGCCGCCTGTAGCGGGTTTCTTTATGCCCTTACCGTAGGTGCGAAAATGATCGAAGGTGGAACACATAAAAAGGTCATTGTTGCCGGGGCGGATAAAATGTCTTCGATTATCGATTATACCGACCGGACCACCTGTGTTATTTTTGGTGATGGAGGGGGGGCGGTATTGCTTGAGCCTACTGTAGAAGAAGGCTATGGCATCATTGATTACCAACACCACGGAGACGGTAGCGGAGAGAAGTACCTCTACTTGGTTGCTGGAGGATCCCGAAAACCAGCTACTGTTGATTCGGTGATGGCCCGGGAGCACTTTGTGCGACAAAACGGCCGGCCTGTTTTTAAGGCTGCCGTTACCGGAATGAGCGACGTGGTGAAAAAGGTCATGAAACGTAATAACCTTGATGCAGACTCATTGGACTGGCTGGTACCGCATCAGGCCAACATCCGGATCATTCAAACATTGAGTAGGATGACGGATTTTCCGTTGGAGAAGGTGATGGTGAATATTCACAAATACGGAAATACTACTGCAGGAACCTTGCCATTATGCTTGTGGGACTACGAGTCACAACTGAAAAAGGGAGATGATATCATCCTTACCGCCTTCGGTGGTGGCTTTACCTGGGGAGCCCTCTACTTGAGATGGGCCTATGACGGAAAAGGATAAGAGAAGGTCTTCTGTACCGGTTCTTATTGTGTAAATCGCTGAACACGAGACGTCAACTCTTGTTAATAAACTTGAGTACTTTGAGGCATCTCTAGTAATGTGAGATAAGATGATTGCATGAACCGTGAAAAGTTAAGAAAGAGCGGGCTTTTGGAACAATACGTACTGGGCTTGACCAGTCGTAAAGAATCCCTGCTGGTAGAGAAAATATTGGAAGAGGACCCGGAGGCAAAAAAAGATTTTGAGAAACTTCGGGCCGAACTTGACGGCTACGTAGTTGACCAAGGGCTTCAGGTTCCTGACGACGGGCGTAGTCTTCGTAGGCAGGAAGATTTTGACGATCTGGACTATGAGGTGATCATGAAGATGACCGCCAGGAATCACACCCTTGTTAAGTGGCGTTATGGTTTGGGAGCGTTGTGCCTGTTCTTATTATGTCTTTGTGGGTTTCTTTTTCGATTAAATGAAAACAACCACTCGGACTTAGTGGTCGAAAAAGCCGAACATGCCCAAGATCAAACTTCTCATCATTTGGAACTGGAGCACGCACTGGAGAATACGCCGGAATGGAGGGATGTAGTGACCCGAAAAGCAGCTGCTGGGAATGGTGTTGTTCTTCTTCATTACTTGAAAAGCCAACATGTAGCCTTCCTCGATCTTTCTCATTGCGATACCATTTCTGCCAGAGATTCCTACTATGTATTCTTCGACGGCCAGTTGAGCGAAGAACCAGTACTGGTCATTTCTGGAAGTGATCGATTAGGACTCCATCCCGTTTTTCTTAAAGGAGAAACGAGCTCTGTGCAGGTTTTTAGTGGGCAGACTGGTCAGGTGCCATCCACTGAAGGGGGCAAAAAAGCCCCGATGGCTGATATCAGCCTTAGGTAATTCTCCCGCTTTAAGGGCGCTGCCCCCCCCTTGAGTCAGAAAATATTTATTTTTTCTATCTATTGTTTGGATTTCTGCTAGGCAATAGAGTTATTTATGTTTTATTCCATGAGCAACATTGTCACCGCTTTCATCACTTTTAATCTACTTACCAATGACTATGTTGTATGTTTTCTTACTTGCCTGCGCTATCGGAGGAGGACTGAGTTTGTCTTCTGCCCTTTTTGATGGTGCTCGTAATTTCTAAACTGGAAGTTTTTTTCGATTTATTCAGACGGATCAACAGAACAAGTAAATATCTTATGGCTCGAAGTTTACTTCTTGCCAATCTGAGACGAAACTCTTCCCCATATGACCACCCGTAGTTCTACGGGTGGTCGTTTTTTTTGATGATTGCCGAGGACGACAACGTATCTTTAGGCGGAACCCACTCCTTTATTTCTTGCAGCCACTTATTCCTCCTTTTATTCAACAACGCTTGCTGGCCGGAGAGCTCTCCGGGGAGATAATTGGGTTTACGTTAAATATCGACTTGTCGGGGTTTACGCTACTGACCGAGGCACTGATGAAAGAAGGTCCCGTTGGGGCCGAACGGTTATCACATATTCTGAATGAGATTTTTGAACCGTTGGTATCCCTGGCTTATCAGCGGGGGGGCTTCATCCCGTACTTTGCCGGTGATGCCTTCACCGCAGTGTTTCCGGGAAAGCTCGACCGGTCGCACGCAATACACCTCCTCCACACCGCAAAGCTGACGAGGGGGATATTTCAAAAAAGAGGTAACAAATTCGGTGACGGCTACACCATTGGTGTGAAGGCAGGCTTAGCTGCCGGAGGAATCAGCTACGGCATCGTTGGCGAAGACCTGAGGGCCTTTTATTTTAGAGGGAACGCCATAGATCAGGCAGCTTACTGCCAAATGCAGGCCAATGATCAGGACATCGTGATTGACGAAGTCATGCACAGTTTGCTCGAGGATCAGATTATTCTTGCAGAGGAGGTTGCCCAAGGAGCCTATCTGGTGGCAGGAGACATTAGTAATGCGGTAGATGATGTAGATTATCCACCCTTAAAACTGGCGGTGATTGATCCGGAAATAGCCACAACCTTTCTCCCCCCGGAGGTCGTCCGGTATGACCAAGCCGGTGAGTTCCGTACCGTTGTGTCGACTTTTTTATCTTTTGATGAGGTCGGAAGCCATGATGAGCTTAACAAGTTTGCCACAGTAGTACTGAATCAGGTCAACGACTTCGGTGGCTACTTTAAAGAAGTCGACTACGGCGATAAGGGCTCGTTGATGGTAATATTTTTTGGAGCACCGGTTTCTTACGAGAACAACGCCGTCAGAGCACTTGAATTTTCACTGACGGTAAAGGCTGAATTGGATGCCTTACGTGAAGAAACATCAATGAATTTCCGTTACAGGATCGGCCTTACGGTCGGTACCGCCTTTACTGGCTTTGTAGGGGGTAAAGAACGCGTACAATACGCCTGTGTGGGCAACCGAGTAAACCTGGCCGCACGTATAATGAGTTCGGCAGACTGGCATGACATCCTGGTGGATGAAGAAATGGCAAAGGCTGCGCATTTCCGGTTTCAACTCAAAGGAGATATTCATTATAAGGGAATTCTTGCCTCGGTGCCTACCTTTATGCTCCATGGGCGCAGGCAAACCCTGGGCAAACCAAATTATGGTGGAGAGTTGGTGGGACGAAAAAAAGAGGTTGATCAGTTACTCAAATTTGCTCAACCGCTCTTTAACAGCCAAAGTGCCGGCCTTGCCTATGTTTTAGGAGAAGCAGGGATTGGTAAAAGTAGGCTCACTCATGAGGTGCATCGGCAACTTAGCCAACAAGCTCCGGTAAACTGGCTACTGGCCAGCTCGGACCAGATTCTTCGGAAGCCCTTTAACCCCTTCACTTACCTGTTGAAGCGGATGTTCCGTCAGAGTGTTGACTTGGGCATCGCCCAGAATCAGCGGCGGTTTCAATTCAGGATCAGTCAACTCAAACAAGGGTTACGCCAAACTGGGCGGGCGGGCGCAGCGGAAGTAATCCTGGAGTTGGAAAGAACGGATTCTATCCTGGCCGCTCAATTGGGCATTGCACCACCTCGCTCGCTCTGGACACAACTAGACGCCCAGGGCCGGTACGTGAACACCATCGCTGCGGTAGTGAACCTGTTGGTCGCCGAAGCGATGATTCAGCCTACAATATTAGAGCTGGAGGATATCCATTGGATCGACGATGATAGCACCACCGTTGTTCGGGAATTGGTCCGCAAAACGAATAAACTACCCTTACTCATCATTGCTACCTCTCGGGCGGAGGATGATGGAACTTATACCCGACTGATCTCCGACGAGGAGCAAGAAAAAATTGACCTAAAAACACTTACGGTTGAAATTTTAGCACTTGACGAATCGGCTGTCCGAAAAATGGCGGAAATCACCCTAGGGGCAGCCATCGGAGATGACTGTCTACTCACCTTACTCCGGGCAACGAATAGCAACCCTTTTTATCTGGAGCAGGTACTGGAGTATTTTCGGGAAAATGAATTATTGGTAGAGGATGAAGACGGCGTGCTAAACCTCAGTGACGAAAGCATCAAACTATCCACCAGTATAACTTCGATCCTTACTTCACGGATCGATCGGCTTTCTGACATGGTACGCGAAACGGTAAAGGCTGCTGCCGTAATTGGCCGGGAATTTGACATCTCCGTTCTTTCCGAGGTCATCCGGGAAGAGAGTGGCATGGCAACGGCCGAAGAGGCAATGACGATGCTGCGCGAACAGATCGAAGTCGCAGAAAAAGGGCAGATATGGAGCGCGATGAATGAATTGCGCTACATCTTCCGGCACAGCTTGCTACGAGAGGCGGTGTACAGCATGCAGTTGACCACCAGGTTACAGCAGCTACACAGCCAAATCGCTCATGCCATTGAGAAACTCTACGAGGAAAACATCGAAGAACGCTACGTCGACCTGGCTTTCCACTATGAGCAGGCCGGAGCTAAGGAGCAAACGGTACAGTACCTGAGTAAAGCCGCAAACTATGCTCGCTCTAATTTTCAGAACCAGCAAGCGCTGGACCTTTACGAGCGGCTTATTGAAAAATTTGTCAACCAACCCGATCAGGAGGTTACGGTCAATACCCACATCAACCGAGCCAAAGTATTAGAGATTATTGGTAGGTGGGATGAGGCGCAGGTCGCCTACGAGCAGGCACAACGTATTGCTAAATCCAGCAGAGACATTGTTCTTCTGGGGCGGACCAATAACCACCTTGGGCGGTTACATACCCTGAAAGGTGACTATGAAAAGGCAATGGATTTTTTGCGAATTGCAGCAGGACTGTTCGAGTCAGTAGACGATATTTTCGGAATTGCCAAGACCCACAGCAATATGGGCAACCTTTACTTCCGCACCGCCCACTATCAGGATGCGCTTACTTATTACCGTAAATCATTAAACAGCGGTTTCAGTGAAGCGGGAACCTCAAGTGCGGCAGAAACGATAAGCCACCTCGGACTTACCTATATGAACCTGGGCAATTATGCTGAGGCGATCAGTGTAGTCGAGGAGCAAATTCCCCGGCATGAAGAGAACCAAGACAACATGGGCCTTGCTTCGCTGCATACCAACCTTGGGATCATCTATTTCGAGAGCGGGGATTATGAGAAATCGAAAGAACACCACTACGCAGGACTGGAGCTGGCAAAAGAACTAGGCAATAAACGTCTGCAAGCCATTGGGCTTGGAAGCCTCGGGAGTGTCTTTGAACGAGAGGGGGACTACAAGGCGGCCATTGAACACTTTACCAAAGACCTGGTCATCTGTCAGGAATTAGGGGATCGGCAAGGGATTGCCGTGGTGGAAGGACTGATCGGAGACCTGAACAGTGTAATGGGGGATTTTACGTATGCAATACAACACCTGGATCGTAGCCTCAGCATCAGCCGGGAACTGGGCTACCGTAAGGGCGTGGCCAAGGCAGTCAATACCCTTGGGGATATTTATTACCTCCAGAAGCAGCATGATATTTCCCTAATGTATTATGACCAGGCGATAGAGATTGCCCGCAGTACGAATAACCGACTGGTGCTGGGATCTAGCCTGGAAGAGAAAGGCAGGGTATTACTGGCAGATGGCCAATTGGAAGCATTACGGGCAACTGAGACAGAAGCATTGGCGATTGCTGAAGACTTAGGTAACCCCGAACTGCTGATTGGGGTCCGCTTACTCCATGCATTGGCTTTAGCAGCCTATGACCCTTTGAACACTGAAGAAGCGCTCCTCCAAGTGGAAGCAATACTAGTCGGTAGCGATATCAGCGACGAGCACCGGGCCGATGCCAGCCTCACCCGTTTCCAGATCAGTGGCGGCATAGATGACGAGGCACGGGAAACAGCACTGGACTATTACGAAGCGCTCTATGCCGAGACGCCTAAGTTTGTTTATAATTACTACCTGTCAATCTTGCGGGGAGAACGAGAGTTATAGTCCTGTAGTTCAGTAGTCGGTAATCTTGTAGGGCTGCCGCATTTGAATGCTCACTTCGTTCGTGGGAATAGGATAGATAATTAAGCAATTACTTCCAGCCTGTAAGAACTTCACTGTCTGGGCTGCAAATCGGACAGTTATTGAATTGGCGTTCCTTAGCAGCCGATCAAAAATCAAGACCGCCGAAGGCCGTAGCGCAGCTAATCACCAATCGAGAATTCCACGAGCGAAGCGAGCATCTCCCTGCGGGAGCTCTATCTTCTACACACTATAAATCTACTAAGGGACGCCGTACAAATAACTTACGCCTTTT